>NZ_JBEOVY010000097.1:0-22596 GCF_040295745.1 Saccharopolyspora sp. NPDC002686 | reverse complement strand
ACCGGCACCCCTCGAACCGGACGTCACATCGACGCGAGCGAGATGATCATGATCAGGAGCATCAGGACGCACACGCCGATCGAGCCGAAGAAGATGCCGTAGGCGATGCCCAGGCCGGGCGGGTCCTGCGGGGTCGGGCCGATCGCGCCGTTGCTGAACGGGAACGCGGGGGCCTTGTAGTAGACCTCCTGCTGCTGGCCGACGTTCAACGGGATCACCGCGGTCGCGTGGCCCAGCTTCCACAGGTAGTTGACGTGCACCTGGATCTGGTGCTGGCCGGGCGGCAGGTCGATGGGGTTCATGCCCCACTTCAGGATCGGACCGGGCTGGCCGTTGATGGTGACCTGCGGCTTGAACAGCATCAGCGCCCAGACGACCCAGTGGTGCGAGCAGTCGATCAGCACGCGGGCCATGCCCGGAGGGGGCGGCGGCATCGGCGGCTGCATCTGGGCGGGCGGACCCGCCTGCGGGTAGCCCTGCGGCGCGCCCTGCTGGGGGTAGCCGCCCTGCTGCGGGTAGCCCTGCGGTGCCGCCGGCATCGGGCCGGACTGCGGGTAGGGCTGCTGCGCGGGCATCGGACCGGACTGCGGATAGCCCGGCTGCGGATACCCCTGCGGGGAGTACGGCTGCTGACCTGGCGGCTGGCCGTAGGGGTTGGTCATGGGTCTCCTCCTGGTCTGTGGTGGACCCCGCGTGGATGCCGGTCCAGCCGACATCCTCCCGCACTCGGGATTCCGGTTCGAAACCGACCGCTTTCCCGAGTTCTCCCCCTTCAGCAGCGGTTGTGCTGGGACGATGATCTACGCATACGCACTGCGGACGGGGGTCGATGGTGCACGACGACGATCACGCGGAATTCCGGGGCAAGCTCAACGCGTACGCGGCCGGGGTGCTGGACGACGTCGAGTGGCTCGTGATGCGCACGCACTTGGCGGAGTGCGATCTCTGCCGGGCCGAACTGGGGCGGCCGAAGATCCTGAACCGCGCTGCGCCGCAACGGATCTCGCCCGCGATGCAGCGGGCGAGCCGCCGCCCGGGCTGGTCGATCGTGCTCGGCACCGCCGCGGTCGCTGGCCTGGTCGCCTTCGGCCTCGGATACGCGGTCGGCGTCGCCGGCTGAGAACGGGTTCCGCGGTCAGTCCAGCACCGCGGCGACGTCGCCTTCGGCGGGCGCGTCCGGCGCTGCGTCCTTCTCCGCTGAACCGGTCAGGCGCTGGGAGATCACCTGCGTGATGCCGTCGCCGCGCATGGTCACGCCGTAGAGCGCGTCGGCGATCTCCATGGTCGGCTTCTGGTGCGTGATGATGATCAGCTGCGAGGTGGTGCGCAGCTGGTCGAGCAGGGTGATCAGGCGGCGCAGGTTGGTGTCGTCCAGCGCCGCCTCGACCTCGTCCATCACGTAGAACGGCGAGGGGCGGGCGCGGAAGATCGACACCAGCATGGCTACCGCGGTCAGCGACTTCTCGCCACCGGACAGCAGCGACAGCCGCTTGACCTTCTTGCCCGGCGGCCGGGCCTCGACCTCGACGCCGGTGGTCAGCATGTCCTCGGAGTCGGTGAGCGTCAGGCGCCCATCGCCGCCCGGGAACAGCACCTTGAACACCGTCTCGAACTCGCGCGCCACGTCCTCGAAGGCCGAGGAGAAGACCTCCAGGATCTTCTCGTCGACCTCCTTGACGACGCTGAGCAGGTCGCGGCGGCTGTCCTTGAGGTCTTCCAGCTGCGTGGACAGGAACTTGTAGCGCTCCTCCAGCGCGGCGAACTCCTCCAGCGCGAGCGGGTTCACCTTGCCCAGCAAGGAGAGGTCCTTCTCGGCGCGCTTGGCCCGGCGCTCCTGGGTTGCGCGGTCGAACGGCACCGGCGGCGGTGCGCTGACGTCCTCGCCGCGCTCCTTCGCCGCCTCGTACTCGGCGAGTTCGGCCGGGCCCGGCGGGATCGGCACGGTGGGCCCGTACTCGTCGACCAGGTCGTCCAGGCCGATCCCGAAGTCCTCGATGATCTTTGTTTCGAGCTGCTCGATCCGCAGCCGCTGCTCGGCGCGCACGACCTCGTCCCGGTGCACCGCGTCGGTCAGCTTCTCCAGCTCGCCGCTGAGCTCGCGCACCCGCGCGCGGATCGCGCCGAGCGCCTGCTCGTGCTCGCTCTGCTTCGCCTGCGCGACGTCCCGCTCCTCCGTCGCGGCGCGCAGCGACAGCGCGATGCGCTCGAGCGCGGTCTCGCACCCCGACACCACGGCCTGCGTCACGCGCGCTGCGCGTTCCCGCGCCTTGCGCGCCGCCTCCGCGCGAGCCCGCGCTTCGCGCTCGTGCCGCGCTGCGCGGCGCAGCTGGTCCGCGCGCCCCTGCACGGCCCGCGCCCGTTCTTCGGCGGTGCGCTGGGTGAGGCGCGAGTCCATCTCCTGCTGGCGCACGGCGGTGAGCTCGGCGCTGAGCCGGTCGCGTTCGCCGGTGTCGGGCTCGGCCGCCTCGTCCTGCTCGGTCTTGACGATGCGCAGGCGCTCTTCGAGCTCAGCGAGCTTGACCAGGGATTGTTCGCGGGATTGCTCGACCTTCACGCGCTGGTCGCGAGCGCGGTCGACGTCGGCCGCCGCGGAACGGGCCGCGCGCTCCAGGCTGGAGAGCCGTTCGGTGCTGCGGGCGCGCTGGACCTTCGCGTCGTTGATCTGCTCCTGGACCGCGCGGACCTCGGCGCGGCGGGATTCTTCTTCCGCCCGTGCGCCTTCCAGCGCGGCCGAGTGCTGTTCGGCGCGGCGCTGCGCTGCGGCGAGTTCGCGCTCGGCTTCGTCGACCGCGGCCTGCACCTCGATGGCGCTCTGCCGGTTGTCGGAGCCGCCGATCGCCCAGTGCGCGCCGAGCACGTCGCCGTCCGCCGTCACCGCGCGGACTTCCGGGTGTCGCTGGACGATTTCACCCGCCTCGGCCAGCGAATCGACCACGGCGACCTTGTCGAGCGCCCTGGTCACGGCCGCGCGGAGGCTGTCCGGGGCGCTGACCAGATCGGCGGCCCAGCGCGCGGAACCGGGCAGCTGCGGCCATCCGGACCGGTCGAGGTCCACGTCGGTGCCGATGAGCAGACCGGCCTGGCCGGCTTCGTCGCTGCGGAGCAGTTCCAGCGCGGTCACGGCGTCCGTCACCCCGCGCACCGCGACCGAGTCGGCCACCGCGCCGAGCGCCGCCGCCAACGCGGCTTCCGCGCCCGACTCCACGTTCAGCAGCGCGGCGACCGAACCGAGCAGGCCCGGAATGCGGTCACCGGCCGCCATGAGCGCGCCCGCACCGTCCTTGCGCTGCAAGCCCATCGACAAGGCCTCGACGCGCGCCTTCCACGAAGCGATCTCCCGCTCCGCCGCCCGCTCGGCCTTGACCAGCTCCTCGACCCGCGCCCGCGCGGCGTCGCGCGCTTCGGCGGCTGCTTCGCGGCGTTCTTGGAGGCCCGCGTCGTCGGAGTCGTAGCCGCCGCTCTCGTCCTGCGCGTCGGACAACGCCCGCTCGGCCTCTTCAGCGCGGCCGGTGGCTTCCTCCAGCGCGTCGGAGAGGCGCTCGATCTCGTCGGAGGTGTCGTTGACCTTGGTGCGCAGCGACTCGACCTGCCCGGCCAGCCGCGCCGCGCCCTCCCTGCGGTCCGCGATGGCCCGGACCGCGGCCAGGTGGGCCTGTTCGGCCTGCTTGAGCCCCGATTCCAGCTCGGAGCGGCGCTGGACGACCTCGTGCAGGGCTTCGCGGGCCTCTTCTAGCTGCTCGCGGAGCTCGATCTCCTGCTCGGCGGCTTCCTCGGCCTCGGCGTCGAGCTGGTCGGGGTCGCGACCCGAGCGCTGCTCGTCGGTCTGCGCGGTCAGGTGGCGGTACCGCTCCGCGGCCAGCCGCAGCGTGCCGTTCAACCGCTCTTCCAGCGCGGACAAGCGGTACCAGGTCTCCTGGGCGCGGTTGAGCCGCGGCGCGTCGGCGGCGACGTGCTCCTCGAGGGTCTTCTCCTCGGACTGCGCGAACTGCAGCGCCCGCTCCACCTCGGCGCGCTTGGCCCGGGCGGTTTCCTGGTCGGCCTCGTCGCGGGCCAGGTCGGCGCGCGCGGTGACCAGGTCGTCGGCGATCAGGCGCAGCCGGGCGTCGCGCAGATCGGCCTGCACGGTCTGGGCCTTGCGGGCGATCTCGGCCTGCTTGCCGAGCGGTTTGAGCTGGCGGCGCAGCTCACCGGTGAGGTCGGTCAAGCGGGTCAGGTTGGCCTGCATCGCGTCGAGCTTGCGGAGCGCCTTCTCCTTGCGCTTGCGGTGCTTGAGCACGCCCGCGGCCTCTTCGATGAGCCGGCGGTTCTCCTCCGGCTTGGCCTGCAGGATCGAGGCGAGCTGCCCCTGGCCGACGATGACGTGCATCTCGCGGCCGATACCGGAGTCCGACAGCAGTTCCTGCACGTCCATCAAGCGGCACGAGTTGCCGTTGATCTCGTACTCGCTGGCCCCGTCGCGGAACATCCGGCGGGTGATGGAGACCTCGGTGTAGTCGATGGGCAGCGCGCCGTCGGCGTTGTCGATGGTCAGCGTGACCTCGGCGCGGCCCAGCGGGGCGCGGCCCGCGGTACCGGCGAAGATGACGTCCTCCATCTTGCCGCCGCGCAGGTCCTTGGCGCCCTGCTCGCCCATCACCCAGCGCAGCGCGTCGAGCACGTTCGACTTGCCGGAGCCGTTCGGCCCGACGACGCAGGTGATGCCGGGTTCGAAGCGCAGCGTGGTGGCCGAGGCGAAGGACTTGAACCCCTTCAGCGTCAGGCTCTTCAGGTGCACGGCTGCGATCGACCTTCCCGTGAGTGGTCCCCCTGGTCACGTCCGGCCGAGCCTACCTCTGCTGCCTCCCCCGACCGCGCAGAACCGCTCGCAACACCCGAACCACCGCCGGCGGAGATCAACGCGGAGCCGGCACCGGCACCCGGTCACGTGTCGATTCCGCACGAAATCGACACGCGGTCAGCGCTCGACGAAGCCCGTCAGGCCGCCCTTGGGGTCCGACCACTGCTCGGCGACGAAGTCGACGCGGCCCGGGGTCTCGCCGGAGCGCAGCGCCGCCAGGAGCTTCTCGCAGGCTTCGCGGGGGCCTTCGGCCACCACCTGAACGCGGCTCGCCGGCAGGTTCGTGGCGCTGCCGACCAGTCCCAGCTCGAGCGCGCGGGCCCGCGTCCACCAGCGAAAACCCACTCCCTGCACGTGTCCGTGCACCCATGCGGTCAGTCGCGCAGCTCCGGAATCCGTCACGCCCGGCATGATGCCGCACCACCCCCGCGCCTGCCCCGGCACGTCCACCGCCCCGGGGCAGGCCGGTATGATCCGCCCGATTCGGCGGAGGCCGGGTGTTTCGGGGCATCCGGTTCACGACCGCGCGAAGAGCCGATGAGTGGGGCACCGATGGACGACCCGGTGGAAGATCCGGACGCCAGACCGAAGCGGCTGGTGGTGCTGGCCGCGACGGGCTTCGTGGTGGCGACCGCGTTCGCGACGACGGCCGCGATGGTCGCCGGCACCCAGCAGCAGACCGGGGCCACCCCGGACTTCTCGCTGAAGCCGACCGCCACCTCCCGGCCGGCGACGACCACGTCGACCTCGTCGCTGCTGCCTCCCCCGCCGATCACCAGCGGGGAGACCTCGGAGGAGAGCACCACCAGCTCCGAGGAGACCAGCACCGCGTCGAGCTCCCCCAGCGACGTCGCGCCACCCCCGGGGCAAACGCCGACCGCGCCGCCGCCCGGCCCGGGACCGGACCCGACACCGGACCCGACGCCGACGTGGGATCCACCGACCACCACGCCGCCGACCACGACGACGAAGCCGACGACCACCCCGCCGACGACGACGCACACCACCGACTCGGAAGACCTGGACGAACCCGGATGACGCTGGCCGTGCACGCCTGCCGGTCCCTGTGCTCCTGGCACCGAACTCCCAAGCAGCTCAACGGTTTCCCGCTGCTGGCCTGCCGGGGTTGCGGCTCGCAGTGGATCCGCAGCGAACCCTGGACGCCGATCGACCACACCGGCCGGATCCCCGACGACGTCCGCGCCGAACTGCGCGAACGCTGACCGGTCACTCCGGATCGCCGACGACGACCAGGTCGGCACGAGCTCGGGTGGGCGCGATCAGGGCCGCGTTGGCCTCGTCGCTGCGCTGCACCCATTCCGCGGCTTCCGCCGGGGTCCGCCCGTGCTCGACGTGCCGGGCGATGAGCCGCTGCACGCGGACCTCGTCGTCCGGGGCGAGGAACCAGCACTCGTCCAGCAGCTCCCGGACCCCGGCCCAGGACGGGGTGTCCAGCAGCAGGTAGTTGCCTTCGGTGATGACCAGCGGAACGTCGGGCTCCACGGCGATCTCCGCGGCGTAGGACTCCTCGACCTCCCGGTGGAACTCCGGCGCGTACACCGTCTCCCCGCCATCCCTGATCCGCCGCAGCAACGACACGTACCCGGCGGCGTCGAAGGTGTCCGGAGCACCCTTCCGGTCGGCGAGCCCCAACCGCCGCAACTGCGCATTGGCCAGGTGGAACCCGTCCATCGGCACGACGACCGCGCAGTCGCCGAGCTCCGCCAGCACCCGCTCGGCGACGGTCCCCTTCCCGGCACCAGGAGCCCCGGCGATCCCCAGAACCCGACGCTGCCCGCTGCCGGCCAACGCCTTCGCCCGCGCCACCAGCTCCGCATATGCGACCAAGGAACGACCTCCCGTGAATCAGACCCCAGGCTACGGGCGGGGGAGAACGCTCCTGCTCAGTCGTCCCAGACCTCGGTGAGGAGTTCTCGGGTGTACTCGGCGATCCGGGCGTTGTCCGCCGGGGCGATCGTGCTCCAGCGGCGGCCGTCGCCGCTGGGGCGGACCACGTGGAGGTAGCGGCCCTGGTCGGTGTCGTGGAAGGCCACCACCCGGTTCGCCCGTTCCGGGCGGCCCCGGTTCGGGCTGGCCTCCACGCCGAACTGGCCCCGGATCCCCATCCCGTTCGCCATGTGGGCCACGTCCGCCGCGTCGTCCGGGGGGATGCCCAGGGCGCGCAGTTCGTCGGTGAACTCCAGCGGGTTGTTCGGGCCCGCGTAGTCGCTGGCCTTGCGGAGGACGTCGTTGGGCAGGCTCACCGCCCGGCCCGGGCCCGGGGGCATGTCGCCCGCCACCGACACCGCCGCTTCGGCCAGCGAGCCGCCCCGGATCGGGGTCAGCTCCACCACGTCGGCGTCGACGATGGTCAGCAGTCCCGCCGCGCCGTTCGCCGAGGCCAGGGCCCGGATCGAGCGGTCGGCCCAGATCCGCACGTCGACGCTGCGCTGCGGGCGGTCGAGGAGGCCGAGCAGGTCGGCGAAGTCGACGTCCAGCCGGTCGCGGGACGGTTCGGCGAGGCGCTTGCCGCGCAGCGACGCCCACACGTCGGCCACCAGCTCGGCGCGTTCGGCGTAGGTCGCCCCGGGACTGGGCACGTCCAGCACGATGTGGCGGTGCTCGGTGAGCTTCTCCACCTCGCAGACCACGTCGAATTCCAAAGTGGACAGGACGATCGGATCGGCTTCGGCTCCAGGGCGCACGTCAGTCCTGCTTCTTCGGCTCGTTCTCGGCGGGCGGGTCCTCGTCGTCGCCGGCCTCGCCCAGCACCGGCGGCGCGACCAGCCGCTCGTCGTCGAAGTGGGTTTCCTCGGCGACGTAGCGGTTCTCGTGCTCGGCGTCCTCGCTGCGCTTCTCACCGCGGGTCGCGGCCGGACCCATCATCGAACCCGCGACCGGACGGCTGCCCGGGGTCTTGCCCGCGGACTTCCCGGCCACGGTGTCACCCGGACCGCCGCCGACGGCCGACGCCCCGCCGCGGGCCACGGACTTCCCGTCGCCACCAGCGGGAGCCGGCGCGCCGCGACCTCCGAGCATCTTGCTCGCGCCGTACGCGCCGATGCCCACGACCGCCGCACCACCGGCCGCGATCCCGAGGATCGTCCCGGCGCCGATGCCGCCGCTGTCGCCGGTCGCCTCCGGGGTCCCGTCCGCTTCACCGCCCGTGTCGATCTCGCCCTTGTGCCGCTCACCGCTGCGATCCCCGCGCCCGGGCGGAGTCACACCGGGACGTCCCTCGCCAGTGCGGCCGTCGCCCGCCCGCCCCTGACCCGGCTGGGCGTCACCGCCGCCGATGCTGCCGACGATCGCACCGGGCACGCCCGTGCCGGGCGAGTAACCCACGCCCGGCGAACCCACCCCGGACTGCGGCGAACCACCGAAGGTGCCCGCCGAAACGGCCCCAGCACCGAATCCCGCGCCGGCCATGCCGACCGGCGAGGCCGACTGCGTGGTCACGGTCGCGGGCGGCGCCTCCGGCAGCGGCTGGTAGGTGTCCGCCTGGCTCACCGAGGTGTCGCGGTAGGACGCCAGCGCGGCCTGCGCGGCCTTCTTGTTGGCGTCGATCTGCTTGGCTTCCTGGTCGTAGTCGCTCTCGTAGCCGAAAGCGCCACCGGCCCACTCCGCGACGTTCTCCGACTGCTTGTGCCGCAGCTCGTCGGTGTTCGGCAAGGTGTGGCGGGCCGATTCGTACCCCCGGCCCTGCTCGTCGACGCTCTGCGCGGAGGCCCGCAGCGGGTCCGGGGCGTCGGACATGAACACCGCCTGCTGCTGGGTCGCGGCGGCGGCGAGGCTGCCCGCGTTGCCCTCCCAGGCGATCTGGAGCTTGCCGAGCTCGCGGCGCAGGGTGTCGTCCAGCTCGACGACGACCTTCACGCACTCGTCCAACGCCCGCACCGCGGACTGCATCGACTCGGTGCCGATCCCCTGCTTGACCTTCGTGATCCACTCCTGGAGCTGGGGGATCTCCAGCCCCTCGAACCGGATGTCGCGGATCGGATCGATGCTCGTCACAACGTCCCCCTAGCCCTTGGCCTGCAAGGTCGTCACAGCCGCCCCAGCGGCCTGCTGCGCCTTCTCGCACATCTGCTCGTTGTTGAGCTCGCTGCCCCCGCTGAGCAGGCTGAGCGACGCCCAGAGCGTCTGCCCGTCAGCGGCGTCGACGAACACGTCGCAGCCCAGCCGCTCAGCACCGGCGATCTGGCTGCGCACCGCGCCGAAACCGTTGACGTCGACGGTCTTCCGGGATCCGTCGGCGCTGTTGACCTTCGCCAGGAAGGGTTCGATGCCCTGCGGCACGACGCGCAGCGAAATGCCCGTGCTCGCACCGGTTCCGTCGCTCAGGTAGCCGCAACCGTTGTAGTTGTTGCCGTTCTTCTGCACCGGGGCGGGACGCGCGACCTGCAGCTGCGACATCTGCTGCCCGGTCAGCCAGGTGCAGATCTCCGCGTCCTGCGCGCCGGCGACCGGGAGTTCGGCGGGGCGCTTCGGCATGCCCGATTCCGCGCTGGCGGGGGCCGGTTCACCGGTCGGTTCCGGATCCGGTCCGTTCACCGTGCAACCGGCCGCCAGCAGCGCAGCAGCGGTCAGGCCGAGCAGACCGCTCAGCCGGTGGACGCGCGACGAACCACTCACATCTGCCCCTGCTGGACGTTGAAGGACGCGACGATCTCCTCGTCGGTGTACCCGTACTGCTTGGCCGCTTCTTCCAGCTGGCGCCCCAGGTCGATGACGTTGTCCACGTACTGCTGCAGCCGCGCGTAGTGGGAGTCCTGGTTGCCCACCAGGTTCGCCGTCCACACCGCCGCGGACGTGGCGCTGACCTCGTCCTCGCCGGGCGCGGACACGACCAGGCTCGGCATCAGGTCGCGGAGCTTCTGCTGCGCCTCTTCCGCCGCCGCGAGGATGACCTTGCGGACTTCCAGGACGTTGTCCTTGTTGACGGTGAGGGTTTGGCCTCCACCTGGAGACGGCGGCGGTGGCGGGGCTGGCGTCGTCATCGCGGGAAAACCCCCAGTCAACGGCTGCTGATCACCAGGTCGTCCGCCGACCCTAGCAGCGGCGTTCAGCACCCGTCAGCAACTCGGGAGAACTTCACGCGAACCCAACAACCCCATGCGCAAACGCGAATGCGACGACCGCCGAATCGCGGAATCCGACAAACCTCCCGGCCGGACAACTGCGCAGGTCCGGAACGGTGCAACACCCCTCCGGACGGGCCGATCGCGCATTAGTTGGTTGCCGGAAGAAAACGAGTTCCGCGAATCAGATCGGCGCCGAGGAATCACTCGGGAATCAACTCGACGACCACCGGAACCAGAGCTGCCGGAATGAGAGCAACTTCATGCGCATCGCCCCGCATTACCGCCGAAGGGAGCAATACGCGCGGTGATTCAACCGACACGGGGAGCAAGTTCGAGACCACCCGGACCGATGAGTCCACTTGGTACAGTCCGTCCCCGTTTCGTCTGAATTCGTCCGCGTTGGGGAGGCGTGGGATCGATGACGCTTGCACACGTGCGCCCGGGAACCGGGTTTCCGCGCTCCGCCGGGGTTTTACGCCTCAGCGGAGTCCTGTTCGATCCGCCGGATCCGGCCGAGGAGCTGATCGGCGCGCTGGAGTCGTTCCGCGCCGACCGGACCTCGATCGAGCAGCTGGCCGAAGTCATCCGCGGCACCGGGTTCGTCACCCCGGTGTCCGATGAGGACGGTGGAGTCGCGCTGATCACCGCCCGCGCCGGAGAGCTGTCCTGGCTGGGGGCCTTCACCTCGCTGCCCCGGATGGCCGAGTTCTACCGCGAATCCGGACGAGGTTCCGACACCGTGCGCTACGCGGAGGTGACCGGGGCGGAGCTGCTCGAGCAGTGCCTGCCCGCCCTGCCCAGGGGTACCGGTCTGGTGATCGACGCCGGGTCCGGGCACAGCACCGCGCTGGGCCCGGTGGCCGGGCTGGTACCTGACGAGATCGCGCTCACCGAAGGCGGTAGTTGATGGGGCACAACGGTTTTCGCGTCGACCTCGGCGCGCTGGCGGACGCCGAGGAGGGCATCCGCGGTGCGGTGTCCGAGATCGGCGGCATGGCGGGCTGGGGCAACGAAGCGATGGGCAAGCAGGGCATGGGCCTGAAGGGGTACGCGCTGAACTCCTCCAGCCTGCTCGGCAACGACCTGCTCGGTGCGGCGCTGATCCAGTTCGGCCAGTCCTGGGAGTGGGGCATTCGCTACCTCGTCGAGGACGGGCAGGCCGCGGTGGACGCGCTCGGCGAGGCCCGGGGCTCCTACCAGCAGATGGACGGGCAAGCCGTGCAGGAACTGCTCCGGGGGGCCGGCGCCTGATGGTCAGCAACCAGAGCACGTTCGACCAGGACGTCGCATCGGTCGGCAACGAGCTGAACAAGCTCGGCCAGATCACGGGGATCGGCCCGCAGGACGTGATCCCCGGTGATCTCCCCACCGTCAGCGAGGTCGGCGAGCACTTGACCAAGCTCGGGGCCGCGTTCGAACGAGCAGGTCAGGGCATCAAGTCGATCGACTCCGACGGCTGGACCGGGCAGGCCGGCGACGCCTTCCGGGCCAACTTCCTCGACAAGGCACCGGGCGAATGGCTCAAGGCAGCCGACGCCATCTCCGAGGCGGGCCAGGCCATCCTGGAGTACCAGCAGGTCCTGGCCACCGAGAAACCGCGCGCGCAGCGGGCGAAGGAAGAGCTGGACCGCTCGATCGAGATCTCGGAAGCGGCGGCCGCCAAGCACAACGCCGCCGTCGAGGCCTACAACGCCGGTGGTTCGGGTCCACAGCCCAGCGCGTTCGTGGATCCCGGCGCGGAAGCACGGGCACGCGCGCAGCAGGAGATCGCCGCGGCCAAGGCGGCGGTGCAGGCGGCTGGCGAACGCGCGGCGAAAGTGGTGATGGCCGCCGCCGAGGGCGCCCCGGCGGCCCCCGGCCCGCTGGCGCAGCTCGGAGCGAACGTCGTCGACAGCGTCCAGGCCATCGGCGACACCGCGTACGAGATCGGCGCCGGTGCGGTCGAAGGCGTGGTAGGCATCGGCACCGGCCTCTTCGGCCTGGGCAAGGCCTTCGTCTACAGCCAGCCCGCCATGCAGGTGATCGACCCGGAAGGCGTCGCGGAGTTCAACAAGGCCGCCTCGACGACCCTGCAGTCGGTGGTCGAGAACCCTTGGCAGGCCGCCAAGGCGATGGTCAACGTGGACGGCTGGAAGGAGAACCCGGCCCGCGCCCTCGGCTCGATGGTCCCCGACGTGGCGGCCAGCATCACCGGTGGCGGGGCGGCCGCCACGGTCGCGACCAGGACCGCCAAAACCGCTGACAACGTCGCCGACGTGGCCGACGCCGCGGGCGACATCGCCCGCACGACCGACCGCCTCGGCGACGCGGCCCGCCACGCCCCGGACAACACACCGCCCTGGGCCGACCTCGACTCCGTCCCACCGCCGCGCACACCGGAAACCCCGTCCACCCCGCAACCCTGGGACGGCCACGAATTCGGCCCCAAGGGCTCGGACCCGCTCCCCGACCCGGAACCCCCGCAAACCCCGGCACCAGAACCCCGCAACCGGGAGCTGCCGGACTGGTTCCACGACGAAACCCCGGAGAGCTGGCTCGACGACGGCAAGGGCGCCCCGGAGCCGATGCCGGAACCCGTGCCGGAGCCCTCACCTCCGCACCCGCCCGCGCCGTACGAGCCACCGGGCCCGGCGACTGCACAAGTGGACGATGCCTGGCGAGGCCATCTGGATGAGCCGAACATCCAGAACGAACGCAGGGCGATCGAGGACCTTCAGCGGAAGTACGGCCCACAAGGGGGTAATGGCCTGTGAACCAGAACGTCTACGTCCGAGTGATCACTGAACTCAGCGGGCACTCGGGGCCCATGACCGCAAGTGCCGAGGCCCAGTGGCAACTGGTCAACGGCATGGTGCACATGCGAGTCGCCGTCCCGGAGAAGGAACCTGTCACTGTTCAGGGACCAACGGTGTGCGGTTGCTTGATGGGCGTCCGCGACAAGTTGCCGCGAGTCGTCTTCATGGCCCAGGGAGCGCGGCGGGATGCCTGGTGGGGAACGCCCGAGCACCCGTGCGCGGTCGACGAGGTGCTCATCTACCCCGCTTTCGGACAGCCGCCGCTCCCCACCCGCCAACCGGCCCTGGGGTTCCTTCCCGAGAAGGACCTGGGTTTCCTCGCCACCAGCTCCGCTGAGCAGATGATGTACCGCGCGGAGTGGGAGGACGACATCCCGCCCAGCGTGCCGCGTTGGAGCGTGCGCTACGCCCACCGCCGGAACCCGGTCTGAGCTCGCCCTTCGAGCACCGCGTCTCGGTTTGTCCGAGGTCTGCTCGGGGTGCTGGTTGAACCCGTGGTGAACAGCCGGTGATCTCGGGCTTCGGGCACCGGTTTCCGTGCTTACGCTGCACGTTCACCGGTGGTTCGGGTCTGGAGGCGGTGTTCGTGGGGGTCACGTGGGGCGATGCCGTGGTGGCATTGGCTTCGCTGTTCGGCGAGCACGTCGGCAGCTGGGTGCTGGGCGTGCTCGCCGCGGTGACGATCAGTGCTCCGTTCGTCGACCGGTTCTTCGTGCGGCGCAAGCGGATCCACTACCGCGTGCTGTACAACTCCAAGATCGGGTTGAGCCCCGTGCAGCTGCACGACGGCGAGGTCGAGCCCGCGCACGAGGACCTGACGCCGATCGCCAAGCTGGTGGACCGGATGAGCATCGTGGTCATCCGGGTCCGCAACACCGGCAGCTTCGACATCGAGGCGCGGGACTTCGCCGAGGACATCTCGTTCAGCTTCGGCGAGCGGATCGTCTGGGACGCGCGGATCTCCGAGGCACCGAGCCAGGACATCCGCCAGCGGATCCGCAACAACCTGGTGTTCCTCCCCGAGGAGCAGGACGTCGGGCTCCCCGAGGGCAAACCCGCCGGGGAAGCCGGGCTCGGCGTGCTCCGGGCCTGGCTCGGGCGGCGGTTCGAGAGCTACGTGCAGGCGCAGCCCACCGGGCCCGCCGAGGTCGGGCCGCAGTGGCACGGGGTTCGGCTGTCAAAGCTGGACCTGGAGCGCGGGCAGAAGTTCAAGCTCGTGGTGGTGCTGCGGGAACCGGACGACGAACCGGCGCACGCGGCCGGGGATGACTTCGCCACCAGCAAGGAGATCTCCTTCGCCGGCAGCATCAGCAACGGCCGCATCACCGACGAGAAGCAGCAGCGGCGCATCACCTGGCCGCTGATCACCACGGCCGTCGGTCTGCTGCTGGCCGGTGCGCTCGTCACGACGCTGCTCACCGGTGCTTCCGCCACCGCCGGTGGTATCGCCTGCGGGTCCGGGGAGCTGCAGGTCAAGGGGTCCAGCGCGTTCGCGCCGATCGTGGGCGCGGTTGCCGAGAAGTACGACGAAACCTGCCGGACCGACATCCGCGTGACCCCGACCGGCAGCCTCGGCGGGCTGCGGGAACTGGAGCGGACGAACGAGCCGGACAAGCTCGCGGTGCTGTCCGACGGCCCGGCGAAGGACGCGAACGACTACGCCGGCCGTCCCGTCGCCGTCGTCGTGTACGCGCTGGTGGTGAACGAGTCGGTGGACGTGTCCGATCTGAGCACCGACGACCTGCGGAAGATCTTCTCCGGCGAGCACACCGACTGGAAGCAGGTCCGGGGCAGTGGCGAACCGCTGCCGATCAACATCGTCGGGCGCGGTGCGGAATCGGGCTCCCGCACCGTTTTCGAGCAGAAGGTGCTCGGCGGGCAGGAGCCGCCGCTGTCCTCGGACGGCTGCGCGAAACCCGACCGGCAGGGATCGACCACGCCGACCCGGTGCGAGCGGACCGAAACGCAGGACGCGATCGCCGCCATCGCCTCGACGCCCGGTGCGATCGGTTACGCCGACGCACCCGCGGTCCGGCGCGCGATCGCGGAGAACCGCCCGCTGCACATCGTCACCCTCGACGGCAAGGCCCCGACCGTCGACGACGCCCTGCGCGGCTATCCGTTCCGGACGGTGGAATACCTCTACACCAAGGGCGAACCGGCCGAAGACACCCTCCTGAAGCGCTTCACGACCTACCTGAACAGCGACGCTGGCCAAGCAGTGATGCACGACCGCGGCTACACACCCTGCACCGGCCCGACCGGCCCGCACCCTCTCTGCTCCGACCAGCAGTGACGTTCGGCCTGGTCAGGACCCGTGAGTACTTTGGGGTGCTATAGCGCCTCAAAGTACTCACGGGAGCTGACCAGCAAAAACGGACCTGCGCTGCGATCTCCTTGGTTACCTTGGGGGGCAGTCGATATTGGGAGAGCGATGGGGCGGTCCGGTTCTGTTCGCAAGGCGCGACCGCTGGTCCGCGCTGTGGTGGCGGCGGGGTTGTCGTCCGGTGCGGCGGTTCTGATCAACATCGCCACCTCCGAACCGGCCACCTGGTGGCTGTGGATCGGCGTCGCCGTCCTCACCGTCATGGTGGGAATCGCCAGCTGGTGGGGAGAACGTCATCAGGGCGAGCCGGCGGAGAAACCTTCGAATGACCCGGTGGTGTCGGAACAACTGGAACAGGCTCGGCAGCTTCGCAACGAAGGCGACTACGCGAGTGCTGAAGCCGCGTTTCGCGCAGTGCTGGTCCGAACCCGCGCGGAACTCGGCGAGGAGCACCCGGACACGCTGACCGCGCGCCACAACGTCGCGGGAGCGCTGCAGGACCGCGGCGAACTGGCCGAAGCAGAGGCCGAATACCGTGCCGTGCTGAAGATCCGCCAGCGCGTGCTCGGCGACGAACACCCCGACACGCTCATCACGCGGAACAACCTCGCGACAGTCCTGCAGAACCGCGGCGAACTAGCCGAAGCCGAAGCCGAGTTCCGCAGCATGCTGAAAATCGATCAACGCGTGCACGGCGACGAACACCCCAAGACACTCCTCACGAGGCACAACCTCGCAGGGGCCCTGATGGACCGAGGCGAGCTGGCCGAAGCGGAAGCCGAATACCGTGCCGTGCTGAAGATCCGCCAACGCGTACTCGGCAACGAACACCCCGACACGCTCAACACGCGGCACAACCTCGCACTAGTACTGCACGCCCGCGGCGAGCTGGCCGAAGCCGAAACCGGGTACCGCGCAGTGCTGAAGATCCGCCAGCACGTGCACGGCGACGAACACCCCAAGACGCTCAACACGAGGCACAACGTCGCCGTGATTCTGCAGGAACGTGGGCGACTGGCCGACGCCGAATCCGAGTTCCGGACAGTGCTGAAGATCGAACACCGCGTGTACGGCGACGAACACCCCGACGTGCTGACCACGCGGAACAACCTCGCGTCGGTTCTGAAAGCTCGAGGCGAGCTGGCCGAAGCGGAAGCCGAGCTCCGAGCTGTGCTGAAGATCCGCCAACGCATGCTCGGCAACGAACACCCCGACACGCTCAACACGCGGAACGACCTCGCAGGGGTCCTCAAGGACCGCGGCGAACTGGCAGAAGCGGAGTCAGAACGCCGGGCCGTGCTGAAGATCCGCCAACGCGTACTCGGCAACGAACACCCCGTCACGCTCAACACGCGGATCAACCTCGCAGGAGTGCTACACGACCGCGGGGAACTAGCCGAAGCCGAGTCCGAATACCGAGCGGTCCTGGCCCGGCAACGACGCGTGCTCAGCGACGAGCACCCCGACACGCTGATCACGCGGCAGAACCTCGCTGCGGTCCTGAAGGAACGCGGGCAACTGGACGAAGCGGAAGCCGAACACCGGGTCGTGCTCGCCCAGCAACAACGCATCCTCGGCGACGAACACCCCGAGACGCTGAAGACGCGGGGAAATCTCGCACTAGTTCTGCACGAACGTGGGGAAACAGCGGAAGCCGAAGCCGAATACCGGGCCGTCCTCGCCCTGGAACGACGCACGCTCGGAGACGAACACCCCAGCACGCTGAACACCCGGGGCAACCTCGCAATGGTGCTGAGGGATCGCGGAGAACTGGACGAAGCGGAAGCCGAGCTCCGAGCTGTGCTGAAGATCCGCCAACGCGTGCTCGGAGACGAACACCCCCAGACGCTCATCACGCGGGGCAACCTCGCACTCGTGCTGGACGACCGCGGCGGACCAGCGGAGGCCGAACCCGAATACAGGGCCGTCCTCGCCCTGCAACAACGCGTGCTCGGCGACGAGCATCTCGACACGCTGACGACGCGGAACAACCTCGCTGGAGCACTGCGGGACCTCGGGGAACTGGACGAGGCGGAAGCCGAGTTCCGCGCCGTGCTGAAGATTCGCCGACGGGTGCTCGGCGAGCAGCATCCCGACACCCTGGCCACGGACGTGGCACTCCGCGAACTGCGCTCCGCCGAGTAGCCCCACGGGCTCAGAGTTCGAAGCGGTAGCCCATTCCTGGTTCGGTGATCAGGTGCCGGGGGTGGCTCGGGTCCTGTTCCAGCTTTCGGCGGAGTTGGGCGAGGTAGACGCGGAGGTAGTGGGTTTCGTTCGCGTACTGGGGTCCCCAGACCTCTTTGAGCAGCTGCTTCTGGGCGACCAGGCGGCCCTGGTTGCGGGCCAGGACTTCGAGCATCCCCCACTCGGTCGGCGTCAGGTGGATCTCCTCGCCCTCGCGCAGAACCCGCTTCGCGGACAGGTCCACGGTGAACGTCGCCGTTTCCACCACCGGTTGGTCGGCCGCGCCGGTGGTGCTGGCGCGGCGGACCGCGGCGCGCAGGCGGGCCAGGAGTTCGTCCATGCCGAAGGGTTTGGTGACGTAGTCGTCCGCTCCCGCGTCCAGCGCCAGCACCTTGTCCGTGGAGTCGGTGCGGGCCGAGAGCACGATGATCGGCACCGTCGTCCAGCCGCGCAGCCCCGCGATGACCTCGCCGCCGTCCATGTCGGGCAGGCCGAGGTCGAGCACCACCACGTCGGGTTTCCCGTCGCCCGCAGCGCGCAGCGCGGATGCGCCGTCGACGGCGGTGAGCACCTGGTAGCCGCGGGCGCTCAGGTTGATCCGCAGTGCGCGCAGCAGCTGCGGCTCGTCGTCGATCACCAGGACCTTCGTCATCGCTTCCCCTGTCCGTCCGCCACCGGCAACGAGAGCACGATCGTCAACCCGCCGCCGGGGGTGTCCTCCGCGCGGATCGTGCCGCCCATCGCCGTCATGAACCCCTGCGCCACGCTCAACCCGAGCCCCACCCCGGCCGGGCCCTGGTCGCCGCGCTCACCATGCTCGCCGAGCCGCTCGAACGGCGCGAACACCGCGTCCGCCGAGCCTTCGGGCAGGCCCGGACCGTGGTCGACGATCCGCAGCTCCACGCGGGCCGCGTGCTCGCTGGCGCGGATGCTGATCCGCCCGCCGTCCGGGCGCCCGTACTTCAGCGCGTTCTGCACCACGTTGGCCACCACTCGTTCCAGCAGCCCCGAATCGGCCTGCACGGGTGGCTGCGACTCGTCGATCTCGACGTCGATGTGCTGCTGCCCGTCCAGTCCGGCCAGCGCGCCCGCCACGACCTCGTCGTAGCCGACCGGGCGCAGCCGCGGGGCGATCGCGCCGGTGGCCAGCCGGGAGGAGTCGAGCAGGTTGCCGACCAGATCGGTCAGCCGGTCCGCCGATTCCTCCACCCCGGCCAGCAGTTCGGAGGTGTCCTCCGCGGAGAGCTGGAGGTCGGGGGCGCGCAGGCTGCTCACCGAGGCCTTGATCGAGGCCAGCGGGGTGCGCAGGTCGTGACCGACCGCGGACAGCAGCGCGGTGCGCAGCTGCGTCGCGTCGGCGAGCCGTTGCGCCTCCCGAGCTTCCGCAGCCATCCGCTGCTGTCGAAGCGCGACCAACGCCTGCCCGGCCGCACCTTCCAGCACCGTGCGATCCGCCGCCGGGAGGGGCCGTCCGGACCGTTCGAGCACCAGGTGCACGTCCGGGTTGACCTCGATGTCCACATCGGACTTGTCCGGGCTGGTGCAGGGCTGCGCGCCGGTGGAAGCCGCCACCTGCCAACCGTCCTGGGTCCGCTCCAGCAGCGCCGCGGAGGTCAGGCCGAAGTTCTCCACCACCTTCTCCAGCAGCCGGGGCAGCGGATCCGGGTGGGTGAGCACAGTTCGGGCGTAGGACGTCAGCAGTGCTGCCTCGGTGCGCGCGCTGCTGGCCTGCTCGGCGAGGCGCGCCCCGCGGTCGACGGTGAAGGCGACCACCATGCCGACGATCATCATCGCTATCACCGTCACCAGGTTCTGCGGTTCGGCGACGGTCAGCGTGTACAGCGGCGGGGTCAGGAAGAAGTTCAGCAGCCCGCCGGACAGCAGCGCGGCGACGATCGCCGGTGCCATCCCGCCGACCAGCGCGACGATGACGGTGACCAGGAAGTAGCCGACGACGTCGGTGGACAGCGAGTCGAAGCCGAACTCGTAGGCCACCGCCGTGACCGCGCCCGGCAGCAGCACCGACAGCACCCAGCCCCAGACCTGGCGGACCGAGGACAGCGGGTTGCGGGCGATCCTCCTCAGCAGCGGCCGCCCGCCGGCCTCGGAGTGGGTGACCATGTGCACGTCGATGGCACCGGACTTCTGCACCGTCACCGCACCGATGCCTTCGTCGAACACCCGCGCCCAGCGGGACCGGCGGGAGGTGCCGACGACCAGCTGCGTGGCGTCCGCAGCGCGGGCGAACTCCAGCAGCGCCTCCGGCACGTCGTCGCCGACGACCGTGTGGAAGCTGGCACCGACCGCGTCCGCGAGCTTGCGCGCGCGGGCGACGCCCACCGGCGAGACACCGGAGAGGCCGTCGCTGCGCAGCACGTGCACCACCTGGAGCTCCGCGCCCGCGCGGGCGGCGATGCGGCGTGCTCTGCGGATCAGCGTCTCGCTCTCCGGGCCACCGGTGACGGCGACGACCACCCGCTCGCGGGCCTCCCAGGTGTCGGTGATCTTCTTCTCCGCGCGGTAGCGGCGCAGCGCCACGTCGACCTGGTCGGCCAGCCACAGCAGCGCCAGCTCGCGCAGCGCGGTGAGGTTGCCGGTGCGGAAGTAGTTGCCCAGCGCGGCGTCGACCCGGTCGGCGGCGTAGATGTTGCCGTGCGCCATCCGGCGGCGGAGCGCTTCGGGGGTGATGTCGGCGAGCTCGATCTGCTCGGCGCGGCGCACCACCTCGTCCGGCACCGTCTCCTGCTGGCGGATGCCGGTGATCCCCTCCACGACGTCGTTGAGGCTCTCCAGGTGCTGCACGTTCACCGTGGACAGCACGGTGATCCCGGCGTCGAGCAGCTCCTCGATGTCCTGCCAGCGCTTCTCGTTGCGAGAGCCGGGGACGTTGGTGTGCGCGAGCTCGTCGACGACCGCGACCTCCGGTTTGCGGGCGAGCACGGCGGCGAGGTCCATCTCGGTGAGCTCGACGCCTCGGTGCTCGACCGTCGCGCGCGGTACGACCTCGAGGCCGTCGAGCAGCGCGGCGGTGTTGGCCCGGCCGTGGTCCTCCACGAAGCCGACCACCACGTCGGTGCCGCGCTGGGCCCTGCGGTGCGCTTCGTTGAGCATCGCGTAGGTCTTCCCCACACCTGGTGCCGCGCCGAGGTAGATCCGCAGTTCCCCGCGCCGCCGTCCGCTCTCTCCCACGCTCCCAGTCTCCTACGACCCGCTGTTAATAGCGGCTGCACCGCTCCGTTGGCTGCTCGTGAGCGTTTTGGGGCGCCACAGCACCCCGAAGCACTCACGAACCTCATCCTGCCTGGTGGACGGCGACGTTGAGGGTCGTCGTGTTGACCACGCGCTCGGCGATCACCCCACCTGTGGTGTTCTCCGCGATCAGGCGCCGGACCTCGTCCAACGGCAGCCCGGTGACCCGAGCCACGCGCGGTGCCTGCAGGTCCGCGTAGGCCGGGCTGATGTCCGGGTCCACGCCGCTGGCCGACGCCGTCACGGCGTCCGCGGGCACCTGCGCCGGTGCCACGTCCTCTCGGAGGGCGATTGCGGCGCGCCGCTCCTGCACCGCCGCCAGCAGCTTCTGGTTGTCCCCGCCGTAGTTGGAACCTCCCGTGGCCGACGGGTCGCCGGAGGCCGACGGCCGGGTGTGGAAGTACGGGTCGTGCGCCGGATCCGCCGGGACCGGGTCGATGCCGATCAGCGACGAGCCGACCGCCCGGCCGTCCACCACGATCTGCGAGCCCTCGGCATTGGCCTGCAGGCCGGGGATCCGGCTGATCCCCCAGATCGCCAGCGGGTACGCCACGCCCAGCACGACCGTGGCCACCAGCAGCAGCCGCAACCCCGCCAACGCCTGCCGCAACAGGGTCTTCTTCATCGGATACCTCTCCAGATCTTCTGCAGTTTCAACTGAAACTGCGATCGGCCGTGCCCGGGTTCTGCAGTTTCAATTGAAACTGTGGTCCACATGGTGGGACTCCTCAGCCGATGCCGGGGACGAAGCGGATCAGCAGGTCGATCAGCCAGATGCCCAGGAACGGGGTGGCGATGCCGCCCAGGCCGTACACCAGCAGGTTCCGCCGCAGCAGGGCGCTGGCGGTCGACGGTCGGTAGCGGACTCCGCGCAGCGCCAACGGGATCAGCGCCGCGATGATCAGCGCGTTGAAGATCACCGCGGCCAGGATCGCCGAGGTCGGCGTGGCCAGCCGCATGACGTTCAGCGCGTCCAGCTGCGGGTAGATCGCCACGAACATCGCCGGCAGGATCGCGAAGTACTTGGCCAGGTCGTTGGCGATGCTGAAGGTCGTCAGCGCGCCGCGGGTGATCAGCAGCTGCTTGCCGATCTCGACGATCTCGATCAGCTTGGTCGGGTCGGAGTCCAGGTCGACCATGTTCCCGGCTTCCTTGGCCGCCGCCGTGCCGGTGTTCATCGCCACCCCGACGTCGGCCTGCGCGAGCGCGGGCGCGTCGTTGGTGCCGTCGCCGGTCATCGCGACCAGCCGCCCGCCCTCCTGCTCGGCCTTGATCAGCGCCATCTTGTCCTCGGGTTTGGCCTCCGCGAGGTAGTCGTCGACGCCCGCTTCGGCGGCGATGGCCTTGGCGGTGAGCTCGTTGTCGCCGGTGACCATCACGGTGCGGATGCCCATCGCGCGCAGCTCGGCGAAGCGCTCCGCCATGCCCGGTTTGACCACATCGGACAGTCGAATCACCCCGACCACCCGGGTGTTCCCGCCGCTGCGCTCGGCGACGACCAGCGGAGTGCCGCCCTGCGAAGCGATTTCGCCGGTCAGCGCCACCACTTCGTCCGGAACGCCCCCGGCCCAGGCCCGAACCGCGCTGGTCGCGCCCTTGCGGATCTCACGGCCGTCGACGTCGATGCCGCTCATCCGGGTCTGCGCCGAGAACTCGACCTCTTCGGCCGCCAGCTCCGCGCCGCTCGCCTGCTCCGGCAGCGAGAACTGCTCGGCGCAGAACGCCACGATGCTGGTGCCTTCCGGGGTCTTGTCGGCCAGGCTCGACAACCGCGCCACTTCGGCCAGTTCCCGCACCGTCGCGCCGCCGACCGGGATCAGCTCGGTGCACCGCCGGTTGCCGAAGGTGATCGTCCCGGTCTTGTCCAGCAGCAGCGTGTCCACGTCACCTGCCGCTTCCACCGCTCGGCCGGACTTGGCGAGCACGTTGCGCTGCACCAACCGGTCCATGCCCGCGATGCCGATCGCCGACAGCAGCGCCCCGATGGTGGTCGGGATCAGGCACACCAGCAGCGCGGTCAGCGTGATCACCGACAGCAGCGAACCGGAGTAGCCGGCCATCGGCTGCAGCGCCACGACCGCGAGCAGGAAGATGACGGTCAGCGTGGACAGCAAGATCGTC
>NZ_JBEOVY010000096.1:0-22656 GCF_040295745.1 Saccharopolyspora sp. NPDC002686 | reverse complement strand
GCAACGTGCTCGGCGGTTGACCTCGCCCGGCACGCAACCGGTGTCGGCGGCCAGCTGACAGAACGGCCCGGGAAGCTCCGACTTCCCGGGCCGTCCGCCCAGCGGGGTCCTTGTCATGCATTCATGCGAATGTCACTATGTATTTGTCGCAAGCAGCGAGGAGGAGGATCGATGGGGCACGGACACGGCCACGGGATCTCGCCCGCCCAGGCCACGAGCGCTTCTTCGAAGCACGTCCGGCGGCTGTGGCTCGCCGCCGGACTGGGCCTGGTCACCTTCGCCGCCCAGGTCGTCGTCGGCCTCTCCACCGGGTCGTTGGCGCTGCTGTCCGACTCCGCCCACGTGTTCACCGACGTGTCCGGCATCCTGATGGCGATCACCGCGATCGTGATCGCGCAGCGGGTGAGCGCTAGCGCCAACCGCACGTTCGGGATGTACCGCGCCGAGGTCTTCGCCGCGCTGTTCAACGCAGTCCTGCTGTTCGCGGTGGCCGGGTGGGTGCTCTACGAAGCCATCGACCGGTTCGAAGAACCACCTGAGGTCCCGGGCCTGCCGGTCGCCGTCGTCGCCGTCGTCGGCCTGGCGATGAACGTCGCCGCGCTCCTGCTGCTGCGCTCAGGAGCCGAGGAGAGCATCAACGTCCGCGGCGCCTACCTGGAAGTCCTGGCCGACATGCTCGGCTCCATCGGCGTGCTCGTCAGCGGCCTCGTGACGCTGCTGTTCGGCTGGCGCTACGCGGACCCGATCATCGGTGTGGCCATCGGCCTGTTCGTGCTGCCGAGGGCCTTCAACCTCGGCAAGGGCGCCTTGCGCATCCTCCTGCAGCACGCGCCGGAACGGATCGACGTCACCGGGATGACCGCCGACCTCGGCGCCTTGGCCGGCGTGCAGGAAGCCCACGACCTGCACGTCTGGACACTCACCTCCGGCATGGAAGTCGCTTCAGCACACCTGAAGATCCAGCGCGACGCCGACCCCTCAGCAGTCCTGGTGGCCGCGCAGCGCCTGCTGTCCGAGAAGTACGAGCTGGAGCACGCGACGCTGCAGATCGAGACAGCCGACGCGGCCCGCCGGTGCAACCAGCTCAGCTGGTGAGCGCGCGATCAGGAACGGCAGTCGCCAGCCCAGGAGTGCAAGTCCGGAGTGGACAGTGCGTAGGTGAGGAACGTGGTGGTCCCGGAAGCCAGCAGGAATCCGCCGATCGCCCCGGATTCCAGCCAGCTCCCCCCAGACCGCGCCGTTCGTCCGACGCGTGCTCGACCACGAAGGTGGACGCTCGCCGCAGCTCCGGAGTCACCTGGGCGTGCGTGCTCGCGGTGGTGGGCATGCGATCGCCCCCGTGAGGTCGAGGAGCTCGGCGGCGCCGTGGGTCAGGGCCCGCGCTCCATCCCGGTCGACGACGAAGGTCTGGCTCAACCCGACGCAGGCGCGGCCGAAGCGGCGGAACGAACCGGGGATGTGGAACACCATGCCCTCGCGCAGCGGCTCGTGGTTGCTCGCGGTGATGTGGAAGGGCATCCCGTCCATCCAGTGCGGCTTGTGCGCGAGTCCGACCGGATAGCCGAACAGCTGGTGGAACACGACGTCGTCGGGTAGCGGGCCGAGCGCCGCGCTGGCTTCTGCGGCGACACGCGAACACGGAACTCCGGGGCGCGCGTGTTCGAGCACCGCCGCTACCGAAGTGCGGGCCAGCTCGGCGAGCAGCTGGTCCTCCGGTGCGAGGCGACCGCGGAGGACGGTGCGCATCACCGGAGCGTGGTAGCGGTGGTGCGTCCCGGCGAACTCCAAGAACGTCGGACCGTCGGCCAGCGGATGTCCCAGCCAGCTCGAGTGCGGGATGCCCGCCCTGTTCCCGGTGACCACCACCGGCCCCCACGCCGACACCGAGTCGGCCGACTCGACCAGCGCGGCTGCGACCGCAGCCGCGACCGAGGATTCCGTCGCATCAGCACGGCCCGCCTCGGCGACTGCGGCGCGAACGCCGGCTTCGGTCACCGAAGCGGCCTGCTCGACACACCTGATCTCGGCGGGCGAGAGCACCAGCCTTTCGCGTTCGACCAGGTGGTCCGCGTCCACCACGACGGCGCCGCGCTCGGCCAGCATCCCGAGCACCGATGGAGGCGTGGAGGTGTGCGCGGTCTCGACAGCGACCCGTGCAGTGCTGGGCAAGGCGGCGACGACGTGGTCGAGCACGCTGCGCAGGCCCTGCAGCGCGTCGGTGTAGCGGCTGAAGCGCAGCTGGTCGACGCGGGAGCTGGCGATCGCCCGCCCGAGCTCGAGGTCCGGCACGTACAGCGCGGTCGCGGTGTCGGTGACCACCAAGGGCTGAGGTGCGGTCTCGGCGGTGTGGTACCCGCACAGGTACTCGACGCTGGACGGCCGGAACACGATCATCCCGTCCACGCCCAGCCGAGCCATCCGCCCTCGGACTCGTTCCAGGCGCGCGTCGTACTCGGCGTCGTCGAACGGGCGGGGTTCAGCCGCACCGACGCGATCGATCGCCTCCGAGGTCAGCCACGGCGGCACCGCTGCCCCGTCCAGGCCGCTGAGAGCGCTCGGCCGTGCCGGATGCCGCTGATCGTCCATCGTCGCTCCCTCGCATCGGGTGAGGGAAGTTTCCGCGACGGATTTCGTGCACGTCTATTTGGGAAAACTGCATCGATTGCTTTAGCATCCCTTAATGGAGCTGTCGTTGCGACGCCTGCGGATCCTGCACGAGTTCGCCCGACGCGGCACCATCACCGACGCCGCCGCCGCGTTGCACTACACGCCTTCCGCTGTCTCCCAACAACTTTCAGCACTGCAGCGCGAAATCGGCCAAGTCCTGCTGGAGCCTGCGGGAAGACGTTTGCAGCTCACCGATCTCGGGCACACGCTGGCCGAGCACGCGGCCGAGATCCTGGCCGCCGAGCAGCGGGCCCGGGTAGCGCTGGAGCAGCAGCAGGAAGTGCTCATCGGCAAGCTGCAGGTCGGGGTGCTCGCCACGATCGCGGCCTCGCTCGTGCCACCGGCCATGGCGATCCTCGCGCGCCGCCACCCGCAGATCTCCGTGCGCACGCGCGAAGTCCGGCCGGAGGACGCGCTGATGTCCGTCCGCGACGGGGACCTCGACCTGGCGTTCGTGCTCGACTACCCGGACGCGCCGATGTCGTGGGAGCTGAGCCTGGAGTCCACCGTCATCGGCGTCGAACAGCACCACCTGATCGCGCCCAGCGGCTGGTTGCCCGACGAGCCGGTGGACCTCGCGGAACTCGCCGGGTACGACTGGGTCGTCTCGGGCGGGGACACCGACTTCGGCCGCGCGCTGATGACCGTGTGCCGGCTCGCGGGCTTCGAACCCCGCATCGCCCACCAGGTCGACGAGCAGGCCACCGCGATGGCGATGGTCGCCGGACAGCTCGGCATCACCCTGGTCGGCGACCTCGGTCTCGCGCTCCGACCGCAAGGCGCGGAGGTCCGCACGCTCCGCCAACCCGTGCTGCGCCGAGTGGTGCTGGTCCGCCGCCAGGCCATCCACCACCGCCCGTCGGAGTCGGCGTTCGTGCACTGCGTCCTCGACGCCAGCCAATCCCTCGGACTCAGCCTCGACGCCCCCGGGTGATCACCTCGACGACGTCGGCGGGGCTGGGACGCGCGTCGTTCTCCTCGGCGGCGGCCCGGCCCCATGGGAAGGCCGTGCGCCAGCCCGCCGTGACGAGGCCTTTCGATGCCCGCGATCACCCGGTCCTGGTCATGCAATTCCGCGCGGTGCCGTGCATCAGACATGCCTCTCGTCGGCGGAGGAGTGCGAACTCTCCGCTTTCGCGAGCTCCTTGGTCAGCGAAACGCCGATCCGGTCCGCGAGCTTGCCGGCGAAGATCGCCACGAGCACCCCGACGATCACCCACGCGATCGCGACGAACACCGGCGACAGGCCGGCGGCGTCCTTCACGCTGTAGCCGATCACGACGAGGATGAAGGCGCCCCCGAGAGCGGGCAGGGCGAGTTCTGGAACTCGTACGGAGATCTGTCCCTTGCGCCAGGCCGCGAAGACCGCCACTTCGACCAGCAGGTAGACGAACAGCAGGCAGGTGGCACCGACTACGGCGAAGTAGAAGTACGCGTCGATGGCTGCGTCACCGGTGCCCATCACCGGCCACCCGGTCAGCCAGGTGGCCACGTTGACGACTGCGCCAATCGCCGCCGCGGCGAGGACGGCGTTGCGGGGGATGCGGTGCGTCGGGTCGATCTCGGCGAACTGGCGCGGTCCGAAACCGTCTCGGGCGAGGGCCATCGCGAGGCGCGCCGACGCCATCACGGCGGACAGGTTCGAGGCGAACGCCGAGAGAACCGCGGTGACGAGCACCATGAGCGCGAACCAGTGGGCGATGTAAGTCTCGCTGAGATCGCCGAGCGTGTTGCCGGAGCTCTGGAAGGCGGCGAGCCCGGCGGCGTCGGTACCGAAGCCGATCGTCTGGGCGAACATGACCACGACGAAGAGCACACCGGTGAGGAGGACGCAGCCGAACAGCGCACGCGGGATGTTGCGCAGGGGGTTGTCGGTTTCTTCGCCCAACGCGGCGCACGCCTCGAAACCAGCCCAGGACAGGAACGCCGCCACAACGGCCGCGAGCACCGCGCCCACACCGATGCGGTCGGGCGTGAAGGTCGTGAAATCGACACCGGTCGACTCCGCCCCGCCCTTGCTCAAGATGACCACGACGAGCACCAGCATGGCGGCGATGCCCAGGCCCTCGATCGCCAGCAGCGCCCGGCTCACCGTGGACGTGTCGCGCGTGTTCAGGTAGCCGGTCATGAGGAGGCAGGCGGTGGCCGCCAGGCCGTAGCCGACGCTGGTGCTGGCTCCGAACACGGAACTGAGCAGCGCATTCAGGAACGCTCCGAATACGGCGGCCGTGCAGACCGTGAAGAACAGGTAGGTGCCGAGCAGGGCGAAGCCCGCCGTGAATCCGGCGCGAGGCCCGAGCGTCGCGCCGACCAGCGCGTAGGCGCTCCCGGCGTGGTTGTAGCGCTGCGTGAGCCGGATGAAGCCGTACGCGACCAGCGCGACACCTATGAAGCCCAGGAGGAACACCAGGGGCACGGCCTTCCCGACCGTGGCGATGATGCCCTGGCCATTGCCGGACACGGCAAGGGTCGGCCCCATGAGGCCGAGGGAGAGCGCCAGCGCCTCCCAGAGCTTGAGCTTCCGTTTGATCACCACGTGCCTCGTCCTCATCAGTCGGAATGGGCGTGCTGGGAGGGAGTTGGGCTGCGAACTCTCGAAGACGTCGTCACGGCTAGAGGTGAGCCCGCGCCTCTCCGCATCGCGCGCTTCAGGGGCCGGCAGACGGCGTTTCACCGCCTGCCCGCCATCTCGTCGTGGCTTGGTTCCTACTCCCCGGTCACCACTGCGCGGAACTGGCCGAGCATCCAGGCGAGGTCTGCTTCCTCGATGGTCAGCGGCGGCGAGAGGCGGACCGTGGAACCGTGGGTGTCCTTCGCCAGGACACCTCGCGCCGCCAGCTCCTCGCAGGCCTCGCGACCCGTCATCAGCTCGGGGTCGATATCGACTCCGGCCCAGAGGCCGCGGACCCGCACCTCGCTGGCGCCCTTGCCGACCAGCTCCTGGAGTTCCGAGTTCAAGCGCTCGCCGAGGGTCCGGGCCCGGTTCTGGTACTCCCCCGTTTCCAGCAGCCCGACGACGGCGTGGCCAACAGCGGCCGCGAGCGGGTTGCCGCCGAACGTCGAGCCGTGATTGCCCGGCTGGATGACGTCGAGCACGTCGTGGTCGGCGATCACGGCCGAGACCGGGACGATGCCACCGCCCAGCGCCTTGCCGAGCACGTACATGTCGGGCACGACGTCCTCGTGGTCGCACGCGAACGTGGTGCCGGTGCGGCCCAGCCCGGACTGGATCTCGTCGGCGATGAACAGGACGCCGGACCTGGTGCACAGCTCCCTGACCTGGCGCAGGTAGCCGGCGGGCGGCAGCCTCACACCGGCCTCGCCTTGGATCGGCTCGATCAGCACCGCAGCCGTGTGCTCGTCGATCGCGGCTTCCAGGGCAGCGATGTCGCCGTGCGGGACGGCGCGGAATCCGGGGGTGAACGGACCGAATCCGTCCCTCGCGGTCGCATCGTTGGAGAACCCGACGATCGTGGTGGTCCGCCCGTGGAAGTTGTCCTCGGCGACGACGATGTTGGCCCGGTCGGCGGGAATGCCCTTGACCTCGTAGCCCCACTTGCGGGCCACCTTGAGCGCGGTCTCCACGGCTTCGGCACCGGTGTTCATCGGCAGCACGAGATCCTTGCCCGCCAGCGCGGCGAGGTCCCGGCAGAACGGGCTGAGCCGGTCGTTGTGGAACGCCCGGCTGGTCAGGGTCACCCGCTCCAGCTGTTCACGCGCGGCGGCCAGGAGCGCCGGATGCCCGTGGCCGAAGTTGAGCGCGGAATAGCCGGCCAGGCAGTCGAGGTAGCGGTTGCCTTCGACATCGGTCATCCACACGCCGCTCGCCTCCGCGATGACGACGGGCAGCGGGTTGTAGTTGCACGCGACGTTGGGTTCAGCCGGGGTCATCGTTTCCGGGGCAGTCATGCGAGAAGTCCTTCTTCGGGGTGTTCGTCAGCCGATGAGCCGCTCGGCTGCGCCGAGATAGCCTGCGAGCATCGCGCCCGCGACGCGGGCCAGATCCTCGTCGCTGGGCAGGAAGTCGCCGCTGTGCAGCGGTTTGTCGGTCTCGGTGCCGACGAACAGCATCAGGGAGGGGATCAGCTCGCCGTAGTAGGCGAAGTCGTCGGCGCCGACGGAGCGCAACGTGCTGGAGATCTGGAAGTCCTGGTCGACCAGGTGCTGAGCGGTCCGGCTGGTCAGTTCGGGGTCGTTCTCGAGCACCGGCTCACCTCGGGTGAAGACGACCTTCGCCTCGCAGCCGTGAGCGCGGGCGACGCTCTCCGCCGTTCCGGCGACCCGGTCGTGGAGCAGTTCCCGCGTGGGCTTCGACAACGTGCGAATCGTGCCGGAGGCACGAGCGACACCCGGGACCACGTTGGCGGCGCTGCCGGCCTGGAGCGAGGAAACGCCGACGACTGCAGGAGCCATCGGGTCGACCGCTCTGCTCACCACGCTCTGCAGTGCGACCACGATCTGCGACAGCGCGAGCACCGGATCCCGCGTGAGGTGCGGGTAGGCCGCGTGGCCGGACTCCCCGATCACCACGATCTCGAACTCGTCGGAGGACGCGTTGACCCCACCCGGAACGCAGGCCACCACGCCCGGTTCCAGCACCGGCTGCACGTGGGCGCCGATCATGGCGCGGCAGTCCTGCGCTATCAGCACGCCGCTGTCGACGATGTCCAGCGCGCCGGAGGGATACGTCTCCTCCCGCGGCTGAAGCACCACCAGCAGCGGGGCAGGTCCTCCCACCCGATCCACTGCTCGGGCGAGCGCCGTCACCGCGGCCAGGTGCACGTCGTGACCGCAGGCGTGCATCACGCCGGGCCTCGCCGAGGCCCACGTGGCGCCGGTCGTCTCCTCCGTGGCGAGCGCGTCCAGTTCACCGCGCACACCAACGGCCGGTCCAGAACCGCCGATGCGCAGGACCGCGCCGGTCTGCGCGGTGGGCACCGCCGAGTCACCGCCCGGCAGCGCTGCCAGCACCACGTCGCGGGTGGCGGTCTCCGATCCTGAGAGGTCGGGGTTGGCGTGGAGCTCGCGCCGCAGCTCGCTCGCAGTTCGGAGTTCCTCGGCGAGCGCTGCTCGAAGTCGATCGCGTTCAGTCATCGCTCAATCCGTAGACGCGGGCAGCATTGCCGCGGCCGATCAGGGTGGCCACCCGGAGGGCGTCTTCCAGCGACCATTCGCCTTCCTCGACCCAGGGCCGCATCGCCAGCTCCATGCCCCGGCGCCAGAGCACCGCACCGAGGTGGTGCAGCTCGGGCGGGCCCCAGGCGTCCGACGAGTAGAGGATCTTGGCGAACGGCGCCAGTTCCAGGCTTTCGGCGACAACGGTGGCCGAACGCGCCCCCGTGTAGTTGATCCCCAGTCCGACGTCGAAGTAGACGTGGGGGAAGACCTGGGCCAGGTAGCCGGCGTTGCGGTGGAACGGGTAGCAGTGCAGCAGCAGCACGTCCGAACCCGAACCCTCGATCGCCTTGAGCCAGCGCGTGAGCAGCAGCGGGTCGCAGCGGTGCAGTTCGACGTCGGGGTCGCCGTAGCCCGCGTGCAGTTGCAGCGGGAGCCCGGTGGCCACGCCCTCCCGCAGCAGCATTCGCAGCAGCACCACGTCATCGACCCTGGGCGGTGCTCCGGAGTCGATCGACCGCAGCCACTCCCCCGCTGCGCGCAGCACGTCCGCGTCGGTCGGCGGTTCGGGGTCGAAGTCGAAGCCGTACCGGTACGCCACAATGCTTTTCAGCCCGACGGCGGACCGGGCGCGCCGCGCCAGCTCGTCCCGGAATGCCGCGACGAGCCCTTCTGCGGTGCAGCCCGGCGCCACCGATTCGAGCACGGACTCCAGGCGGACCACCTCGTCCACCTGCCCGTCGACAAGCTGGCCGAGCTCGTCCGGCGACAGGATCTGCTCGCCGCGGTATCCGGTCTCGATCAGCCAGTGCCGAGTTCCGCTGGCCGACAGCAAGCGGCGGGTGAGCTCATCAGGATCCAGTTCGGATCGAGCGGCCCAGTAGTCCTCGGCGCTCGCCCGTTCCGGCAGGCCGAGCAGGGGCGCGCAGTGCCTGCGGATCGCGAAACCGATCTGCGAGTCGAACTGCGTCATCCACGACGGCACCGGCCGGTCCGACTCGGTGATGAGCGATTCGAACTCGGTGCGGGACACGCGGTCGCGCAGCGGACCGTGGACGTGGTGGTCGATCAGCGGGATGTCGGCCAGGCGGGCTTGCAGCTCAGTACGCATCGGCGACCTTCCGGCACACGTCGACCGGGTCGAGTCCTTCGACGGCGCGGAGTTCGGCGCGCTTCACGTCGAGGTGGGTGCGCAGCAGCTCCGGTGCGAACCAGTCGCGCACGACGGTGTCCTTCTCCAGCTCGTCGAGCGCTTCGGACAAGTTGGCCGGCAACGAGAGGATTTCGTCGAACTGCTGGTCCGCCATGTCCTCCGGCCACACCTCCGGCGGTTGGTCACCACTGGCCAGTCCCGCCAGCCCCGCCCTGATCAGGGAGCCGAGCACGAGCCACGGGTTCGCCGTCGCGTCGGCGGCCCGGTACTCGAGGTTCAGCTGCCGCTCGGGATCGCCGCCCCCAACCGCGCTGGTCGGGCAGATCCGCACGAGCGCTTCCCGGTTGCGCTCGGCCAGGAAGATCCCGCCGACGCTCCAGCGGTGCGGCTGCAATCGGAGGAACGAGGACGGGCTGGGTGCGGTGATGGCGGTCAGCGCCCTGGCGTGGGCGAGGATGCCACCCGCGAAGCGCGCCCCGAGGTCGGCGAGCCGACCTGGGCGCTGCTCGTCGAACAGCACCGGCCGACCGGTGGCGGCGTCCACCAAGGACAGATGCACGTGGACACCGTTACCGCCCCCGTTCGGGGTCTGCAACGGCGCGAAGGTCACGCGGCGGCCGTGCCGACGTGCGAGATCGCGGACGATCTCCTTCAGCAGCACGGCCCGGTCCGCGGCCACCAGCGCCGAGGTGGGCGCGAGCGTGATCTCGAACTGGTCCTCGCCGTACTCGGGCAACCAGGTCTCCGGTTCCAGACCGGTCCGGGCCAGGAGCTCGACGAGATCGGATCCGAACGGCTCGGCGCCCCGGTAGCGCGCGAACGAGAACGGTGCCGTGCCCTCGCTGCCGTCCAGCATGAACTCGTGCTCGAACGAGGCGACGACCTCCAGCCCGAACCGCTCGCGCAGATCGGCGAGCGCGTTGCGGGCGAACGTGCGCGGATCGCAGTCCCACGGTTCGCCGTCGGGCAGGGTCTGGTCGGCGAGGAAGAGGCGCACTTGCGGGTGGCCATCGGTCTCCGGGAGCACGACCCCGGCTCCGGCGTCCGGCATCAGGCGCAGGTCACCGGTCGAGCCGAACGCGTTCTCCTCCGCGATCCCGCCGAAGCAGGTCAGCGCCAAGTTGGCGGGCACCCAGCCGACACCGCGGCGCAGGACCTCGTCGAGGTCCCGTTCCGGAACGCCCCGGCCACGGGTCAACCCCGCCAGATCGCAGGTCGCGACGAAGACAGTCGAATCCATGGATGCGCCTCACCGATCTCGGGTCAACAACGCCGAAAAAGTAACGCCCGTTAGATAGCTAGTCAATTCTCATTCGGCCGTAACAGAATATTCAGGGCGACTTCCCGGCGTCGCCGGACCGGGACAGCGCTTCGATCTCGCTCAACCGGCTTTGAACAGCATCCCCGCGCCGCTCGGCCACGGCGGCGACCACCGCCTCCACCACTGCCATCGCGGGAACCAAGGAGTCGAACGGGCTCGGCGCCTCCACCCTGGAAGGCAGCACGACCTCGGCCGCCTGCGCCGCCGGCGACATCCACGGATCGGTGAACAGGACGACGCGCGCGCCGCGAGCGGCGGCCTCCCGCGCGAAATCCGCCAGGGCCGGGTCGTACCGGCGGTAGTCGAACACGACCAGGACATCGCGCTGCCCGAAGTCCAGCAGCGTGGTGGCCTGCGAGAGCTCATCGGGCGGAATCACCCGCACCGCGGGCCGCAGCATCGCCAGGTGACTCGCCAGGTACTCCGCCAGCACGCGGCTGAACCGGCCACCGCGCAAGTGGATCCGCATGTCCGGAGCGCTGAGCAGATCGGCAGCGCGGTCGAACTCGGCCTCCGGCAACGTGTCGAACGACCAGGACAGCACGTCGATGTAGTGCCGGGCCACCGCGGTGGCGTTCCGCCTGCGCTCCTCGGTGCCCGAGACCTCCGCGATCTGCCGCAAGGGCGAGCTCAGCTGCTGGTCGACCTCGTGGATCAGGGCCTTCTGGAACGCGGGGTAGCTGTCGAAGCCCAGCCGCGCGGTGAAGCGCAGCACCGTCGGCGCACTGACGTGCGCCCGCGCGGCGAACTGCGCGACGGTTTCCAGACCTGCCGCGGGGTACGCCGCGAGCAACGCGCGTGCGACCTTCAGCTCGCTGCGGCTGAATCCGGCCAGCTCGGCGCGGGTGCGCTCCGCGACGGTCGCCGCGAACTCCGCGCCCCCCGGGCTGCTCACCTCAGCACGATCACCTTGTCCAGGCACTCGCACCCCTCCCTCTCGAACCTCGCGTTGCCACCGATCATTGTCCCGCCCCGCAGAGCCGACCGGGCGTCGATCCAGTCCGCGACCACACCCCTGATCTCACACGCATTACCAACTTCGGTGTTGACCGCAAAGTTGTAATGCTCATAATATCCGAAGCCTGCGGCGCGTGTGACCGCCCTCACCCGGGGACTCGGACGCAACAGCTGGTCCGCCGCAGGCTCATCCAGCGCTGGCGCGGAGACACCGCAAGCAGCTCGCCCCGCCGCCGAGCGGAAATCCGCCGGTCGGCCACCACCCCGACAGATGCACGCAGCGCCGCTCGCAGAGACGGAAGAGGAACATGGACACAGCCAGCGCCGTGAAGATGGTGACCGCGCAGATCGAACGGGACCGCAGCTACCCGGTCGAGCTGACGCAGGAGCTCGTGCGGATCCCGACCGTGAACCCGAAGTTCGAGGTCGGCGAAGGCCTCAACCGCGAGACGGACGCCCAACGCCTGGTGGCCGAGCACCTCGCAGCAGCCGGTCTGACCACCGAGCAGCACGAAGTCTTCCCGGACCGGCCCAACGTGCGCGGTCACCGCGACGGCTCGGACGAGCGCAGCCTCGTCCTCAACGGGCACATGGACGTCGTCCCCGTCGGCGACCGCAGCACCTGGTCCGTCGATCCGTTCGGGGCCGAGATCCACGGCGGTCGGCTCTACGGGCGCGGCGGCTACGACATGAAGGCCGGAATCGCGGCCGCGATCGCCGCCGCGAAGGCGATCCACGATTGCGGGATCGAGCTGGCCGGCCGGTTCGAGGTGCACAGCGTCGTGGACGAGGAGGCCGGCGGGTTCGGCAGCAAGGACCTCGTCACCCGCGCCCGCGCGGCGTCCGCGGTCATCGTCGGCGAGCCGACCGAGGAACAGGTCATGCTCTGCCAGGGCGGACTGGAGTGGGTGCGGGTCACCCTCCGCGGCCGCAACGCGCACACCGGGTGGCGGTACAACGACATCTACCCGCAGCGCGATTCCGCGGACCGCACCCGCCCCGGCGTCAACGCGGCCGAACTGGCCGCACGCCTGATCACCGCCGTCGGGCAGCTCGAACGCGACTGGGCCCGCGGCAAACCGGCGCACCCGCTCCTGCCGCCCGGGGTCAACACCATCAGCCCGAGCGTCGTCCAGGTCGGTTCGGGACTCGGCCCGGACGGCCTGCCCGCCACGATGACGAATCCGGCCATCACGCCGGACGTCGCCGTCCTCGACTTCGACCTGAAGTACCTGCCCACCGAAACGTCGGCACAGGTCCGAGCCGAGTTCGAGGACTTCATCGGGCACTGGGCGGCGCAGGACCCGTGGCTGCGCGAGCACCCGCCGACCGTGCAGTGGGAGCTCGGCGACCTGCACTTCCCGGCGTTCGACACCTCGCCGGACTTCCCCGTCGTCGACAGCATCCGGCGGCAACGGGCGGCGCTGGGCAAGACGACCGAGATCACCGGGTTCGTGGCGGTGTGCGATGGCGCGTTCTACCGCCCCACCGGCGCGACGCCGCTGATCTACGGCGCGCTGGGCGCGGATGCGCACGGACCCGACGAGTGGGTCGACGTCAACTCGATCGTCGACACGGCAAAGGTTTTCGCCGCCGCGGCGATCGAGCACTGCGGCCTGCGCCCGACGACCCGGTAGCACTTCCGACGTCCATCCTCAATGGAGTGATCAGATCCGCGCCCGTCCTCCGGGACGCACGCGGACAGGAATCCCCGGCACCGCCGCCCCAGCGGAACCTGCTGCGCGCCGACCACGCCGTCGGCGCGCAACTCCGGAACGAAACGCGAGTCAAGCCATGAGCAACTCCCAGGACGACGGCGTCCCGGCCCAGCGCTACCGCCAGCCGAAGGGCGTCGAGCAGTACGGCGTCGAGGCGATACCCGACGAGGAGAAGACCGTCCGCTGGTGGGACGTGTCCTTCATGATCATCAACTTCCTGATCAACCCGGGCATGATCCTGGTCGCCGGCGGTGCGGTCGCCGCCGGGCTGTCCTTCTGGGCCGCCGTCGCCACGGTGCTCGCCGGGATCGTCGTCGCCTTCGGCGCCTACTCGATCATGGCCACCGTCGGCGTCGACTACGGGCTGCCGGGCCAGGTCGGCACCCGCATCACCTTCGGCATGCGCGGCGCGCAGTGGATCCCGTCCGCCCTTCACGTGATCAGCTCGGTGTACTGGTTCGCGTTCCAGACGGTCGCCGGCGCCCTCGGGATCATCGCCGTGCTGCGCGCGTTGACCGGGCACACGCTGAACTTCGCGCTCGTCAGCGTGGTCTTCGCGATCGTGCAGGCCGCCGTCGCACTCGTCGGCTACGGCTCGGTGAAGGTGCTGGCCAGGATCGCCTTCCCCACCAAGATCGTGCTGACGGTCGTCTTCATCACCGTGCTGATGACGCACGACGACCCGAACTACGCACCAGGCGCGGTGCTCGGCCTCGACCTGCACATCCCTTGGGAGTGGTCGGTCATCGCGTTGTGGCTCAACAGCGTCGTCTCGGCCTGGCTGTCGATGATCACCAACGCCAGCGATTTCTGCCGCTACTCCCGCAGCCGGGTCGACATGTGGCTGGGCACCATGGCCGCAGCGGTTCTCGGCGCGCTGATCACCGCGTTCGTCGGCTGCTACGCCGCGGTGGCCTCCGGCGGCAACGACAACGCATTCGACGTCATCGCCCGCATCACCGAAAACCCCCTGCTGCTCGGCCTGGTGCTGCTCTACATCGTGCTGGACAACTGGACGATCAACGTCCTCAACCTCTACACCGCGGGACTCGCCCTGGTGAACATGGTTCGACGGCTCGGGCGGTTCTGGGCGACGCTCGGGCTTTCGCTGATCGGCATCGCGCTGTCGCTGCTGCCCGAACTGGTCAACGGGTTCACCGGTTTCATGACGGTGATGGGCAATCTGTTCGCCCCGGTCGCCGGCGTGCTGATCGCCGACTACCTGTTCTGCAAGCGCAGGGCGATCGACGTCTCCGAGCTGTTCGCGAAGAACGGCCGCTACTGGTACTGGTCCGGTTTCAACTGGCTGGCCGTCGGCTGGACCACCGCCGGATTCCTGGTGTACTTGGCGCTGCCGGACGCCGCGGTGCCGTCGATCACCTGCCTGGTGGGTGTTGGCGCCGGCTACCTGATCACCGCCTCGCTGCTGGCCGAGCGGTTGCCGCACCTGCGCGCCGCCAACGCGCCCGTTCCCACCCCGCACGACGTCGATCAACCGGCGCCTGCCCGGTCCTGACCAGTTGCCGGGGCCGCGATCGGGTTCGCCCTGTCGCTCGTGGTCTCCCAGCCCGCCGCCGTCAACGCGCTGATCGATGCGGCCCTCGATGCCGGGGCGACAGCGTCAAGCCCGCCTCGAAGTCGTTGTGGGGCTATGGCGGGGTCGTGCAGGCCCCGGACGGGTTCTCCTGGGAGAGCACGTCGGTTCCCGCCGGACGCTGAGCCGGCGGATTCCCCTTACCCCACCTGCGATTTCTCGCAAACTCGTCCACCGGAGTGATCAAGTGGCGTAACGTGGTCCGCTCCGCAAGCGGGAGCGGTTCGCGAATGCGAGGTGTTGGGGGATGGCTGCTCCGGGGAGGTTGACCGACAGCGCCTCGTTGGCCCGGCGGTTGTTGTGGAACCGCGGAGTCGGGGAAACCGCCGGCCCGCAGCCGGTCGTGGTGCTGCTCGGCCCCACCGGATCCGGCAAGACCGAGGCGCTGAACTCGATCTCGCGGGACTGCGGCAGCGGCGTCGTGCACAACCAGCCGCTGGACTTCGCCCAGGACGAACCGAAGACGGTCGAGGCGCTGGCCCAGATCGCCTTCGGCCTGTCCCGCCGCTGGCCCTCCCGCAAGCCGCCGCGGTTCACCCGCTTCGCGCTGGGCCTGATCGCCGTGCAGGCGACGTTGCCGAACGACCGCGAGCAGGCCAGGGACAAGCTCAACCGGGCCATCAAGGAGTTCGCCAAGAGCCCCACCGCGGAACGGACCGCCGAGATCGTCCAAACGCTGTCCGACGCCGCCGAACCGCTGCTCGATCCGCTGCTGGCGACGACCGCCAACCTCCTGCCCACGCTGATCCGCTACGCGGGGCGCCGACCGCTGGCCAACGCCAAGCGCTGGCACGCCGGGTTCCCCGAAGCCGAGGGCGCCGACCCGCTGGACGCCCTGATCCAGCTCAGCATCCGGGGCCGCGCCGATTCGGCGGAGATGACCAGCTGGCTCACCGCCGCGTTCCTGGCGGACGTGCGGGCGAGCCACGAGGTGATGGCCAAGCCCGAGCCCAAGAGCCCGTGCGAGTGCGTGAACCCCGCCGACCAGGACCACTACCACAACTGGATCGTCCTGCTGGACAACGTCGACCACGGCGCCGGGTTCCAGTTCCTGGAGGACATCACCGCGGCCCGCGAGCGGCACCTGGGGCAGCGCGAGGAGCACGATCCGCTGCTGATCATCGCCACCAGCGGGCGTTGGCACCCGGAGTGGGAGTCCGACTGGCACCCGCCGTGGAAGTCGCTCGAGAACAAGCCCGAGGACGTGTCGGTGGTGTCGCGCTGCACGAACGTCGGGCACTGGCGCACCAATCCGGCGGAGGTCCGGCCGACCGCGAGCTACCTGCCGGTGCTGCTGGAGCCGCTGAAGATCGAGGAGACCGCCCGGATCCTCGGCACCAGCGTCCGCTCCCCCGCTGCCAGGCTCGCCCAGCGCGCCAGCGGCGGCTTGCCGCGGGCCGTGCACACCGTCCAGAACCTGCTCGACGGCCGCCCGCTCGACCAAGCCCGGCGGGACGCGCTGTGGCCCGACGATCCCGCCGACGCGGACTCGTTCCGGGAACGCCTCGAAGACCTGCGGCTGTCGCACCACCTGCTGGACGTCGACCTCGAGGAGTTCGTCACCGCCGCGGCGTGGGCGACCGCGCCGTGGCTGGTGCCCGCGGAGTCGACCAGCCTGGTGTCGCAGCCGAAGATCGGGCGCATCCTCACCGAACTGCGCACCGGGTTGTGGGTGATCGCGCCGGAACGCCGCGGCGGCACCGAGGACCACACCGTGCTGCACCCGTGGATCGCGCGGACCCTGCTGTCCGCGCTGGCCGCGCGCGACGGCGAACCGTCGTACGAGACGCAGTTCCGGGCGATGCTCGAGGACACCACCGTGCAGCGGGATCCGGAGCGGAAGGCGTACTGCCTGCTGGCCCTGGGCGAGTTCGCCGAAGTCGTGACCATGCTCGAGGAGCGGTTCGACCGTATTCCGCACCAGGACTGGGTGGACCTGCTCACGCTGGTCTCCGGCGCGCCGGACAACAAGCCGCTGCAGCACGACCACGACGCGCTCTACCAGGCCCTGGTCCGCGAGGACCAGCGCGGCAAGCCCGACGACCGGTCGACGGTGCGCAATGTGCTGGCCCGCCTGGTCGCCGCGGCCTGGCTGCTGGCCAATCCGCTGGCCGGTCCGGACGACGAGCGCAAGAAGCTGGTGGCGCAGTGCTTCCGCGAGCTCGCGCCGCTGTCCCGGCGTTCCGACGTCGCCGCCCTCTACGAAGCCGCCCGGCAAACCGAGCGGCTGTTCTGAGCACACCGACCGATTGGACCTGGCGATGCCCTCATCACCCCAGTCGACACCCGCTCCGGTGCGCCCCTGGCCGTGGTGGCGCCGCCACAAGATCGTCTCGGCGCTGCTGGTGGTCGTGGTGGTGGCCGGCGGTCTGGCGTGGTGGCGTCCGTGGGAGCGCTGCGGTGCGGGCATGTCGAGCGCCGAGGACCAGTGCGTCGGGCTGAACCTGGACATGACCCCGTTCAGCTCCGATCCGACGATGAACGCCCTGCAGCAGCGGATCGCCCAGCACAACTCCGAGATCACCGGCGAGGACTTCATCACCGTCGTGGTGCTCAACAACATGACGCCCGACCCGGGCTCGGACAGCGCGGCGCTGCTGAACGTGCAGCACGGCGTCATGGGCGCGATCGCCGCGCAGGCCCGGGTGAACACCACGTCGGTCGTGGGTTCGCAGCGGCCTCCGGTGAAGCTGCTGCTGGCCAACTACGGGGCGAACGCGCGCTGGCAGTCCGAAGCGGTGCAGGCGATCCTCGACCACCGCGACGAGCAGCACATCGTGGCGGTGGTCGGTCTCGGGCAGAGCCTGGACGGCACGCGCACGGCCGCCAGCACGCTGTCGGCGAACAAGGTCGCCGTGATCAGCGCGCTCGCCAGCGCGGACAACATGAACCGGGACCCGGTCAGCAACGACTTCATCGAGCGCTTCTACCGGATCGCGCCGACCAACGTCGACGCCGCGAACGCGGCCGTGTCGCACCTGCGCGAGGTCAACGCCCAGAAGGTGATGCTGGTCCGCGACAACAGCAGCAGCGACATCTACTCGCGCACCCTCGGCGATTCGTTCGAGCAGGCCTACCGCGCGGGCTACGGGCACGACGTGCCCAGCGAGCAGATCTTCACCTCGCCGTCCGAACCGCTGGAGGGCGTCACCCGCGACACCTTCCTGCAGCCGCAGTTCGCCAACGTCTACGGGCGGATGTGCCTGGAGAAGCCGGACCTGATCTACTTCGCCGGCCGCGGCTCCGACCTCAAGGCCTTCCTCCGCGCCGTGGGCGGGGGCGGGGCCTGCAGCCTGCCCGAGGTCGACCTGCTGACCAGCGACGACGCGTCCAGCCTGCTGGGCGGGCAGTTGCCGGACATGCCGGCCACCAAGGTCAACGTCTTCTACACGAGCGTGGCGACCGCCGACATGTGGAAGAACACCGACCAGACCGACAACCGGGCGAACTACCAGGCCTTCGCGAACGCCTTCGCGTCCCAGGACCTCGACGACGACCTGCGGGACGGTTACGCGATGGCGCACCACGACGCGCTGCTGCTCGCGGTGGGCGCGGCGAGGCTGGTCTCGAACGTGCAGAAGAACAACAAGGTGGTGGCCGAGCTGATCAACAACACCTACGCCTGCGGCCACCCGCTGCCCGGCGCCACCGGCAAGATCGCGTTCAGCCCGGACAGCCACGGCGACCCGATCGACAAGGCGCTGCCGATCATGCAGCTGAAGCCCGACGGCAGCATCGAGCAGAAGGGCCTGACGTGGACCAACGGCCGGCCGTTCGACGAGTTCTGCCGCTGACACGTCCAGGTCCATTCGATCGTAGGTACTCGGCTAACTCGAAGGGGTGGACTGTCCGGTAGTTGTTTGGTATATGCCATCAACTCGCTTACCGTGAAGGCGCGCGAGTGACGTTCGCGACCGGGCTGCGGCGCTCGACCGGTGTTCCCGTCGGCCGAGCGCCGCAGCTGTGCGAAACGGGCGTTACGGCACGACCGCGGGTTCCCGCTGCAGGTGCTCAGCGATCAGCCCACCGATGACCGCCATGGGTTCGGCCTGCGTGATCGCGTCGTGGGTGCACTCGACGTCGTGGGAGATCACCGCACCCGTGATCCGCGAGTTCCACGCCTCGCCGTGGGCCAGCTCGTCGGCCGCCGCAGCGCGGAAGTACAGCACGTCCCCGTGGAAAAGGGACTCGGCGTAGGTCGGCAGCAGCGCGGCGGAGTTGAGCAGGACGGTGGTCAGCGCCGTGATCTGCTCCTCCCCCAGCGCCGGGTGGTCCTGGGCGCCTGACGGCAGTCCCGCCGCCTCGAGCAGCAGCGACCGGACGTCCTCCCGCCCGAACTCGACTCGGTGCACCTGCGGGTCGACCGGCCGCGAATCGAGCAGGGCCAGCAGGGCGACCCGCTCGCCGTCGGCCTGCAAGCGGGCGGCGATGGCGTGCGCCAACGCGCCGCCGAGCGACCAGCCCAGCAGGTGGTACGGCCCGGTCGGCTGCACCGAGCGGATCTGGCGCACGTAGCCGTCGACCATCTCGCGGAACGTCGACGGCAGCTCCTCGGCCCGGGTCAACCCGATCGACTGCAGCCCGTAGACCGGCACGTCCTCCGGCAGGTGGCGCGGCAGCCCGGCGTAGCACCAGCTCAGACCGCCCATCGGGTGCACGCAGAACAGCGGTGGTCGAGTGCCGCTGGTGCGCAGCGGGAGGACCGGCTCGAAGGCGTTCGACGACGTCTCCCGGTCCAGCAGCTCGACCATTTCGGCCACCGTCGGAGCCTCGTACACCGCGCCGAGGAGAACCTCGGTGTTCAGGTCGGTGCGGAGCCTCGTGACCAATTCGGCGGCTCGCAGCGATTGGCCGCCCAGCTCGAAGAAGTCGTCGTCGATGGTGACTTCCTCGACGCCGAGCACCTCGGCGAACAGCGCGCACAGCTGCTCCTCGCGCTGAGTGCGAGGAGCGCGACCGGCGCGGGCTTCTGGTGCGGGGAGGGCGGAGTGGTCGAGCTTGCCGTGCACCGTCAGCGGGAGCTCGGGGAGCAGGACGAACGACGACGGAACCATCGAGGTGGGCAGGCGTTTCGCCGTCCAGGAGCGGAGTTCCACCGCATCGACCGGTTCTGCCCGCGGCACCACGTAAGCGACCAGCTCGGGCTCCGCGGAAGTCGTCGCCGCCACCGCTGCCTCGGCCACCCGGGGATGCGCGGTGAGCGCCGCCTCGATCTCGCCGGGCTCGATGCGGACGCCGCGGATCTTGAGCTGGTCGTCGGTGCGACCGAGGTACTCGAGCATGCCGTCCTCGGTCCACCGGACCAGGTCGCCGGTGCGGTACATGCGCGCGCCCGGCCGCCCGAACGGATCGGGCAGGAAGTGCTGCGCGGTCAGCTCTTCCCGGTTCAGGTACTCGCGGGCGACCTGAGCACCGCCCAGGTACAGCTCGCCGGGCACGCCTGGCGGCTGGGGCTGCATCGCGGCGTCGAGCACGTAGGCGCGGACGTTGTGGCCCGGACGGCCGATGAGCGGCCGGTCGCCTTCGACGCGGCAGTACACCGAGTCCACTGTGGATTCCGTTGGGCCGTAGTAGTTCCAGGCCTCGATCCCCGGGCAGTCGCGCAGCGTCGACCACAGCGCCGGGTCGATCGGTTCGCCGCCGACCATGAGCAGCCACGGGAACTTCTCCGGCCCCGACAGCAATCCCTCGGGCAGCAGGCGGCGCAGGAAGGACGGGGTCAGGTCGACGAAGTCGATGCGGTGCTGGGCGAAGTACCGCACGAGCGCGGCTGGGTCGAGCCGCACCTGGTCGTCGATGAAGTGGACCTCCTGGCCGGCGGCGAGGAAAAGCACGCTCTCCCAAGCGGTGTCGAAGGAGAACGACGCGGTGACCGCGGCTCGCAGCCGCCGTCCGGCAGGTTCGATCAGCTCGCGCCGGTGGTCGTGGAAGAGGTTGGCGAGCTGGCGGTGCTCGACGACCACGCCCTTCGGCCCGCCGGTCGAACCCGAGGTGAAGCTGATGTAGGCCGCGTGCTCCGGCCGGTGGGTGCCGACCGGATCGGTGCCGGGCTGCTCAGCACCGACCTCGTCGAGCACCAGGAGCGGGTGCTCGGACGGCAGCGTCGCGCCGATCGCCGAGGTGGTGAGCACGTGGCTCGGCCGGGTTTCCGCGAGCAGCGCCTGGATCCGGGCCGGTGGATGGCCGGGGTCGAGCGGTACGCAGGTCGCACCTGCCTTGAGCACCGCCATCACCGCGATCAGGTAGTCAGCGGTGCGCGGAAGGGCCAGCGCGATGCGCGTTTCCGGACCGGCGCCGCGTTCGATCAGCAAGTGCGCCAATCGGTTCGCGCGGGTGTTGAGCTCGACGGCGGACAGCCTCGTCTCGCCGCAGACCAGCGCAGTGGCATCGGGTTCCGCCCGGACCTGGGCTTCGAACAGCTCCGGCACCGTCGCTTCCGGAGTGTCGTGCTCGGTGTCGTTCCACCTGTCGAGGACCAGTTCCCGCTCGTCCTCGGAGAGCAGGTCGATCGCCCCCACCTGCTGCTCCGGATCGGCGTTCGCCAGCACGTGCAGCAGCTGGAGGAAGCGGCGCAGGTGCGCCGCCGTGGTCGGGCCGTCGTACTTGTCCGGGTCCGAGTTGAAGTCGATCCGCAGCGATCCGTCGGCGGGCCGGTCGTAGACGTTGACGCCGAGACCGGTGACCGGACCGTTCGAGAGGTTGCGCAGCACGGCCGGATGACGCCCGAACTGGAGCTGCGCGTCGTGGGTCATGATGTTCATGCCCCAGTCGCCGAGGTAGCCGCCGCGGTGGTGGGCGATCCCCAGATCGCGCACGAGGTGCGCCGAGGAGTAGCGCTGGTGGCGCAGCAGGCCCTTCGCGCTGTTCGAGGTGGTGCGGATCAGTTCGGCCACCGTCGTCGACGGCGTCATCCAGGTGCGCAGCGGCAGCACGTTGGTCACCATCGACGGCACGCTGCGGGCGAAGCTGCCCGACCGGCCGTTCACCGTCAGGTCCAGCACGACCTCGTCGGTTCCGGCCAGCCGGTGCACGTACAGCGCCAGCGCGGACATCGCGACCGACGGCAGGCTGGTGCGCGCCTTCCGGGCCAGCGCCCGCAGCCCCGCGGTGTCCTCCGGGGTGACGCGACCGGTCTCGCGCAGGAAGGTGTGCGGCACGACGGACGCCGGAGAGCTGGAGCGGTCCGCCTTGGGCCAGTCCACCAGGTGTTCGGCCCAGTACTGCCGATCGCGGACGTACCGCTCCGATTCGTCGTACTCCGCCTCGTCGGAGATGAGCTGCGCCAGCGAACCGAACTGGCACGGCGGGAACGGCTGCCCCTCCTCGGCCGCCCGGTAGAGCTCGGCGACGCGCTGGATGAACAGCGCGAAGCCGAACCCGTCCATGAGGATGTGGTGCATCGCGACGTAGACGGTGAACCGCTCCTGCCCGGTCCGCAGCACGGCGAACGAGAACAGCGGTGATCTCCGCAGGTCCACCGGTGAGCCGAGCTCGGCCCACATCCACTCCTCGGCGGCCGCCTCCGGATCGGCGGCGCCGCGCAGATCCACCTGCGGCAGCGACCAGTCCAGCACCGGTTCGATCGTCTGCCACATCCGGCCGCGCCCGTCACCGTCGAACCGGGCGCGCACCGCATCGGTCTCCGCCACCGCCTGCCGCAACGCGACTTCGAGCAGCTCGACGTCCAGCGGACCGTCGATCTCCACCGCTTCCGCGGCGCGGTACAGGGGGTTGGTCGGATCGAGTTCCTGGGCTAGCCCCACAGCCGTCTGGGCAGCTGTCAGCGCAAGCGTTCCGCGGTCGGTCTCCTTGGACATGGCACGCTGGGTACCACGCGAACAACAAGATCCAACTGAGTCGAACCCGGCACGTACGAGTGACGACTGCGTCACACCCCTGCGACCTCCGGTCATCGCCGCACAAACTTCCCATTCTGCCGGAACAATTCGGCGAGCAGCGGGCATGACGCGCCGAGCAGCCACCCGCGGAGGAGCGCCCGACGGGGCGCGGCCTTTTGCCTGATACCAGCCTCTTTCGGCCGCGGTGGGAAGATCCCGCAAAGCTGGGACCGACCTTGTTCACCCGTTCGGCCCACCAAGTTCAGCTTCCCCTTCTCTCACCTAGTTCATCC
>NZ_JBEOVY010000095.1:0-22717 GCF_040295745.1 Saccharopolyspora sp. NPDC002686 | reverse complement strand
TACACGGCAAACGGGCTGTCCTCGCCAGGCGACGTCTGAGAACCCGCGGCGGTGCCGGTTGCGAGGGCGGGCTAAGCGCCTTCGGCGCTTCAAGACAAAGACCAGAAGCAGGTTCGAAAACAGGCACTCGGGCCGCGCGGCACATCTCCAGCGCAGCTCGAGCAATCCGCAGCAACCCCACCGGTGCAGCACGGACGACAAAGGAGTCGCACCGCCATGACCAACACGCCCGCTCCTGAGCTGAGCCCGCCGGCCGCGTCCGGCCGGGCGGCCAGGGGAGCCACCACGACCGTCCTGGTCCTGCTGACGGTCCTGACCGGCATGCTCAGCCCGATGCAGTCCGCGGTCAACGGCGCGCTCGGCGAGACCGTCGGCGACGGCAACAGCGCCGCGGTGATCTCGTTCGGCAGCGGCCTGGTGCTGATGCTGGTGATCGTGTTCGCACGTCCCAGCACGCGCCTGCAGGCGCTGAGCATCCCGAGCCTGATCCGCAGCCGGCGCATCGGCTGGTGGAACTACCTGGCCGGTTTGTGCGGCGGCGCGGTGGTGCTCTCCGAGGGCGTTTCGGTGGGGGTGCTGGGGGTCGCGGTCTTCCAGATCACGCTGATCGCGGGCCTGGTGATCTCCGGCGTGATCTGCGACCGGATCGGGGTGACCGCCACGGTCAAGCAGCCGATCTCGGTCACCCGCGGTCTCGGCGCGGTGCTGGCCGTCGCGGCCACCGCGGTCACCATCTCGCCGAGCTTCCACGTACCGCACGCGATCGCGCTGGCCGTCCTGCCCTTCGCGGCGGGCCTGCTCGCTGGTTGGCAGCCGGCCGGAAATGCCGCCGTGGCACGGGAATCCGGATCGATGCTGGTCTCGATCACGTTCAACTTCCTGGTCGGGTTCGTCGTGCTGCTGGCCGGTCTGCTGGTCCGGCTGGGGCTGGGCACCGCCCAGTTCTCGCTGCCGCCGACGTGGTGGATGTACACCGGTGGGGCGCTGGGCCTGCTGTCGATCGGGTTCATGGCGCTGCTGGTGCGCGGCCTCGGGCTGCTGCTGCTCGGGCTGGGGTCGGTGGCCGGTCAGCTGGTCGGTTCGCTGCTGCTGGACCTGGTGGTGCCCTCGGTCGGGCAGCCGATCCACCTCGCCACCGTGATCGGCACCGTGCTCGCGCTGGTCGCCGCCGGGATCGGGATGATCCCCTCCCGCACCGCGGGCGAACCGGGAACCGCGCGATGACCGGCGGGACCGCGCAGACCGTCACCGGTCCGGTCGCCGCGGGCGAGCTGGGGCTGGTCCTGCCCCACGAGCACCTGTTCAACGACCTCTCCGGGGTGCGCGACGAACCCAGCTACCGGTTCAGCGAGTTCCTCGTGGACCGGGCGGTGGACGCCGGTGCGGCGTGGGCGCTCCGGCACGATCCGTACTGCTGCGCGGACAACCTGGCCCCGAAGCCGGTGGCGGACGTGATGGACGAGATCGCCGCGTTCCAAGCGGTCGGCGGCCGGACCATCGTCGACGCCACGTCCAGCGCCGCGATCGGCCGCGACCCCGACAAGCTGGTCGAGGTGGCGCAGCGCACCGGGCTGAACATCGTCATGGGCTGCGGCGCCTACCTGGAGAAGTTCGAGGGGGAGCGCATCTCGGCGCAGGCCGTCGAGGTGCAGGCCGCGAGCATCGGCGACGAGCTGACCAGCGGCGTCGGCGCGCACCGGGCCAGGCCGGGGATCATCGGCGAGATCGGGGTGTCGCCGGACTTCACCCCGGCCGAGCAGGCCTCGCTGCGCGCCGCGGCGCTCGCCCAGCTCGACCACCCCGAGGTCCCGCTCATGATCCACCTGCCCGGCTGGCAGCGCCGCGGCGACGAGGTGCTGGACGTCGTGCTGGACGAGATAGGGGTGGCTCCGGCGCGCGTCGTGCTGTCGCACATGGACCCGTCGGCGGAGGACGGTGAGTACCAGCTCGGGCTCGCCGATCGGGGGGTGTGGCTGGAGTTCGACATGATCGGCATGGACATCACCTTCCCGAAGGAGGGTGCGTCACCGGCGACCTCGACGACCGCGAGCGGCGTGGCCCGGCTGGTCGACGCCGGCCACGGCGAGCAGGTGCTGCTGAGCCACGACGTCTTCCTGAAGCAGATGTGGACGCGCCACGGCGGCAACGGATTCGCCTACGTACCAACGATCTTCGCCGAAGAGCTGCGCGCGCTCGGCGTGAGCGACGAGTGGATCGAAACCCTCACCCGCACCAACCCGGCCGCCATGCTCTGCGGTCGGTAGTACCGCTCAGAAGGTTCGCCGACGCAACTGCTGGGCGTTTCCGTGCAAGTATAGTTGCGTTGAGCGGTGAGGGAGGTTGCAGTGGATGCGCCGACGACGTACGAGGAGTTGTGTTCTGCCATCCAGGAGCGCATCGGCGGGCTCGCGGCCGGTCAGCAGCGGATCGCCGAGCTGCTGCTGACCGATCCGGAGGGGACGGCCTTCCGCACCATCGGCGAGTCGGCGAAGCTCGCCAACGTCCACGAGTCCTCGCTGGTCCGGTTCGCGACCGCGTTCGGTCTCAAGGGCTACCCCGCGCTGGCCGCTCTCTGCCGGGAACACCTCGCCCGGGAAGCGCGGCTGATAACCCGGTTCCGGCGCGCCGGGCAGCACTCCGAAACGGGCGAGTTCCTGTCCACCGTCGTCGAGCACGAACAGCAGAACCTGACGCGCACCTTCACCCGGATCACCGCCGAGCAGTGGGACCGCTGCGTTCAGCTGCTCGCCGAGACCGACCGGGTGCACGTGATGGGTCTGCGCAAATGCCTCCCCGTCGCGCAGCTCACCAGCTACCTGCTGCGGCTGGTGCGCCCCGGGGTGCACCAGATCGCGCCGGTCACCGGTGCGCTGGTCGACGAACTCCGCGACCTCCGGCAGGGCGAGGTGTTCATCGCCATCTCGATCCACCGGTACACCGCGGAAACGGTCCGCGCCTTCGAGGAGGCCAAGAAGCGCGGGCTGCACACCATCGCGCTCACCGACACCGCGGCGTCCCCGCTCGCGCGAATCGCCGACGTGACCTTCCAGGTCGATTGCGAAGGGGTGACGCTGCTGCGTTCGGTCGGTTCCTTCATCGCGCTCGTCCAGGCCCTCGCCACGAGCGTGGCGCTGCGCAACGGCACCCGCAGTCGGGACGAGCTGCTCAGCGACGAGCAGCTGCTGTCCGACTTCTCCGTCTACACCGGCTGAGGATCAGGCGTCCGCCGCCACCAAGGCGTCGGCCGAGATCGTCAGCGGCGCTGCACCGCGCGGCTGCAGTGTGACCTCGCGAGCGGTCAGGTCGACCACTGACGTGCACAGCGTCAGCAACGGATCTCCGTCCACCGCAGAACGGAAAACCCCGTCCGGCACGGGTTTCCCGGCGAGGAGTCAGAGGAACCAGTCCGTGTCCGGTCCGCCCGCGGGGGCCTCCAGCGAATCGAGAACCCGCGCTCGGGCGAGGCTCTCCTCGCGCTGTCCCAGGTTGCGCGCGCCCTGTGTGCCACCCGAACCGGACTGCGCCGCCTCCTTGCGCGACTCGACGTGCCGCAAGTGGTTGGTGTGCCACGACAGCGACCCGGGATCGGTCTCCACCGCTGCGTGCCGACCGGCCGCGGTCTCGACGCTGACCACGCGCCCAGTGCCGAGTTCACCGATGTTGTAGGCGAACCCACCGGCGCTGGGGTGATCGGTGAGGTAACGCACCGCGGCTTCGAGGTTCGGCTGCCGCTGCAGCCCGCGCGCGACGAAATGACGCCCCGCGGCGGTCGCCGGTGCGGCGACCTGGATGTGGTTGATGCCCCACACGAGTCCGTGGCCGGTCACGACGAACGTGTTGCACGGCAGGAAACCCGGGTACCACTGCACCGCGACCGGAGCCTCCCCGTCGATCGCGAGGGTTACCAGCATGAAGCGCCCGGCGAGTTCGGGGGCGCCGTCCTCGTTGTGCGCGACGAACGAACGCTTCCCCCGGAAGGCGAGGTCCGAACACCCGACACCGTCGTCGCCGCCGAGGTCCCCGCGCAGGTTCGCCAGCAGCAGCTCCTCCGGATCGACACCGGCGCCTTCGGCCAGCGCCACCGCTTCCCGGAGCTCCTGGGCGTGGGACGTGCGCGTCGCCTTCAACACCTCGGCGACCGCCCGCCGCCCGGCGGTGGATGCGGCGTACTCCCGCAGGCCCGCCGCTTCCGGCAGCGAGCCCAACACCGACCGGACCTCGTCGGCCGCTGCCCGCCCCAACGCCCTCAGGGCGGATTCGCGGTCACCTCGGACCACGAGCCAGCGCAGTCCTCCCAGCTCCGACTCGACAACCGTCGCACCCATCGATTCGTCCGCCTCACCTCGCGCGCCGGCGCGGCGCAGCTGCTGAAGGGAATCGCTGCAGCGATCCCGGCGAACATCTTGACGCGAGTAGATTTGCGCAGTCAACATCTCATGCAACTCAATTTGCGTCTCGCTACCGGCGCGCAACCGAACGGAGGCACGATGGCCAGCTCCCCGCCGGGCACATCAGGGCTCAAGAGCGGTCTCGGGAACCGCCAGATGACGATGATCGCGATCGGCGGGGTGATCGGCGCCGGACTCTTCGTCGGCAGCGGCAAGGCCATCAGCACGGCCGGGCCCGGCGTCCTGCTCGCCTACATCGGCGTCGGCGCGCTCGTCGTGCTGATCATGCGCATGCTCGCCGAAATGGCCGTCGCCCACCCCGAAACCGGCTCCTTCTCCAGCTACGCCAACCGCGAGCTCGGCCCCTGGGCAGGACTTTCCGTCGGATGGCTCTACGCCTACCAGTGGTGCGTGACCATCGGCTTCGAGGCCGTGGCCGGCGCGGCGATCGTGAACCGGCTGCTGCCCGCGATCCCCTCGTGGCTCGCGGCTCTGGTCTTCATGGCGGCGCTGATCGCCATCAACCTGGTGCAGGTCAGTTCGTTCGGCGAGTTCGAGTTCTGGTTCGCCCTGATCAAGGTGACCGCGATCGTGGCCTTCATCGCCCTCGGCGCGGCCGCCCTGCTCGGACTCGTCCCCGGGTTCGACTCCCCGGGTCTGGCGAACCTGACGGCGCACGGCGGGTTCCTCCCCGAGGGCGGGACGGCCGTGCTGCTCGCGGCGCTCGCCGTGTTCTTCTCGTTCTTCGGCACCGAAGTCGTCACGGTCGCCGCGGGCGAGGCGGTCGACCCGGTGCACGCGGTGCGACGCGGTATGAACAGCGTCGTGTGGCGGATCCTGGTGTTCTACATCGGATCGATCTTCGTCGTGCTGGCGCTGCTGCCGTGGAACAGCGCGCAGGTCTCCGAGAGCCCGTACGTCGCTGTGCTGCAACGCCTCGGCATCCCGGGCGCCCCGGTGATCATGGATGTCATCGTGCTCAGCGCGGTGCTGTCCTGCCTGAACTCGGGCATCTACTCGTCGTCGCGGATGCTCTACGCGCTGGCCGAGCGCGGCGAGGCCCCCGCCCTGTTCACGAAGGTGACCCGCACGGGCGTCCCTGCGTGGTCGGTCCTCGCGGCCTCCAGCATCGGGCTGGTGACCGTCGTCGCCAACTACTTCCTGCCTACCGAGGCGGTGTTCAACTTCCTCCTCGACTCGTCCGGGGCCATCGCCGTCGTGGTGTACCTGTGCATCGCGGTCACCCAGTTCCGCGGCCGCAGGCGGCTGGAACGCCAGAACCCCGGCGCGCTGACCATCAAGATGTGGGCGTTCCCGCACCTGACGATCGCCGTCGTGATCGGCCTGCTCGCGGTGATCGCCGGAATGGCGTTCAACGCCGACAGCAGGCACTCGCTCCTGCTGACTCTCGCGGTCACCGCGGTGGCCGTCGCGGCGGGCGTGGTGCACCAGAACCGAACCCGGGCCAGGACGACCGAACGATCCACTTCGACCAGTGAGGAAAAGCTGTGATCAAGCATTCCGCCACGTTGGCGGTGAACGAGAAGATCAGCGCACTACGTGCGGCCGGAAAACCGGTGCTGCACCTCGGTTTCGGCGAAGCCGGACTGCCGGTGCTGCCGGAGATCGGCGCCGAGCTGGCTTCGGCGGCCGGGCAGAACGCCTACGGCCCGGTGGTCGGCTCGGCCTCGGCGCGTGCTTCGGTGGCCGGTTACTTCACCCGGCGCGACCTGCCCACCGATCCGGAGCAGGCCATCCTGGCGCCCGGCAGCAAAGCCCTGCTCTACGCCGCACTCGCCGCCCTGCCCGGTGATCTCGTGCTGCCCACGCCGTCGTGGGTCACCTACGCCGCGCAGGCAGCGCTGGTCGGCAAGCGGGTGATCGGTGTCCCGGTGCCGGGAGAGGCCGGCGGGGTGCCGGACCCGGCACTGCTCGAACCCGCCCTGGCCGCTGCCCGGCGCGAAGGGGCCGACCCCAAGCTGCTCGTGCTCACCCTGCCCGACAACCCGACCGGTACCGCAGCCGGAGCCGACCTGGTCAAGGCGGTGTGCGAGATCGCCGACCGGCACGGCCTCGTCATCATCTCCGATGAGATCTACCGCGACCTCACCTACGTCCCGGAAGCGCACCTGAGCCCCGCATCGCTGCTGCCGGAGCGGACGATCGTCACCGGTGGGCTCAGCAAGAGCACGGCGCTGGGCGGTTGGCGCGTCGGCTTCGCCCGCATGCCGGCGGGCGAACTCGGCAGGAGCACGACCGAACGGATCGTCGGGATCGCCAGCGAGATCTGGTCCAGCCTGGCAATGCCGATGCAGGCCGCTGCCGAGTTCGTGCTCTCCGAACCCACCTCGGTGACCGACCACGTCGCAGCGTGCCGCAGGCTGCACGCGGCCGTTTCGAGCGCAGTGCACTCTGCTTTCGTCGAAGCTGGTGCCGAGTGCCGCACTCCGTCGGCGGCGTTCTACGTCTACCCCGACTTCGAGCAGCTGCGCCCCGAGCTGACCTCGGCCGGTATCCGCACCGGCGCGGAACTGGCCGACGCGCTGCTGGACAACCACGGAGTGGGTGTGCTCGCCGGTGAGCACTTCGGCGACACCCCGAGCGCGTACCGGTTCCGCGTGGCCAGCAGCCTGCTCTACGGGGAGACCGAAGACCAGCGCTGGCAAGCGCTGCGCAGCGAGAACCCCGTCGAACTGCCGTGGATCGCGGATGCACTCGACCGGTTGCGGACCGCTCTGCGCTCCCTGGTCTGAGGTCATGCGGCGACCGGGCCGCACCGAGCGGCCCGGTCGCTCCGTGACTGACGCGCCACAGCGGAAACGGATTCGCCTACGTGCCAACGACCTTCGCGGAGGAACTGCGCGCGCTCGGCGTCAGCGACGAGTGGATCGAAACCCTCACCCGCACCAACCCGGCCGCCATGCTCTGCGGCCAGCCGCCGCTCGTAGGCCCGTTGACCTGCGCTGAAAGCGGGTCAACGGGCCTCTTCGCTGAGCTGGGCCGTGTCGACTACGCACGCAGCTCGGTGTGCGCGAGCATCGAAAGACCGCTGGGTGACAGGCTGTCCTCGCGTTGCCACAGGGCGCTGTCGATGGCATCCCGGTGGCGCACGTGCTTGGTCGGGCCGAAGCCGTGCTCGGCGAGACAGGTCGTCAGGGCGTCGGGGGTGGGGCGGGACAACCACGGCTCACCGCTGTCGGACACCGCCTGTGCCACTACCGAAGCATGAGTCCTGGTGGCCTGATCGCTGAGGTGCTCGGGGAGCACGTAGTCGAGGACGAGTTCGGTGCCGGGCGCCAGTCCGCCGAGGACGTCGAGCGTGCGGTCGACGGTCTCCCACGTGAGGTACATCGTGACGCCGAGCCAGCTGATCAGCGCTGGCCGGGTCGGGTCGAAGCCCGCGGCCACCAGCTGGTCCAGCAGCTGGTCGGTCTCGAAGTCGACCGGCACCCACCGCAGCATCTCCGGGACGTCCACTCCGCTGTCCGCCAGCAGTTTCCGCTTCCACTGCTGCGTCGCCGGGTGGTCCACTTCGAACACCGCCAGCGGCGCGGTGGGATTCCGGTAGGCGAAGGTGTCCAGACCGGCGCCCAGGATGACGTACTGGGGCAGGCCGCGATCGACGAGCGCCGCCAGCCGGTCCTCGAGGTACCGGCTGCGGACCACGACGTTGGCCCGCGCGTGGGAGAGCAGTGGGAGATCGCCGTGCAGCCGGTGGTAACCGATCAGCTCCTCGGCCCGCTCGCCGAGCAACTTCTCGGCGAGCGAGTCGGTGAAGATCGCGGGGCTGTCGTCGACGACGAGATGAGCGGCGCGTGCTGTCGCGACCACGAGGGCAGTTTCGCTAGGACGATGTTCTCGCACAGGGCGAAGCTAACAACGATTTCCCGAATCATATCAGGTGAAGAAAAATTCCGGAACTCGAATAGCATTGCAAATCAATATCAATGTGTACGAACAGTTCGAGTTCCGTTGCTGCGCTTCGCATTTCGTTGGGCGCATCGGGGTCGTGAGTGCGAAAACCGGTTGGAGGCGGTTCTCGCGCTCACGACCCCGGCGCGTTGTGATCAGTCCACGGACAGCACGAGCTTGCCGCGCGTGTGCCCTCCGCTGTTGAGCCGCCAGGCCTCCGCCGCTTCTTCGAGCGGGAGGACCCTGTCGACGTGCACGGCCAGTTCACCGCGGTCGGCCAGGTCGGCGAGATCCGCGAGGTCGGCCGAATCGGGGCGGACCCACACGTAGTGGCCGCCCTTCGCCGCGGCCTCCGCGTTGGCGATGGACGCGAGTCGTTCCGGCTTCGCGAGGAGGCTCAGCGACACGTCCACCGCGTCCCCGCCGAAGAAGTCCAGCGCCGCGTCGATGCCGTCGGGAGCCAGTTCCGCGACCCGGTCAGCGAGCCCGGCGCCGTAGGTCACGGGCTCCCCGCCGAGCTGCCGCACGTAGTCGTGGTTGCGCCCGCTCGCGGTGCCGATCACGCGGGCGCCGCGCGCCACTGCGATCTGGACGCCGAGCGAACCGACGCCACCCGCCGCGGCGTGGACCAGGACGGTGTCACCGGAGCCGACCCCGACCCGCTTGATCGCCTGGTACGCCGTCAACCCGGCGAGCGGGACGCCCGCGGCCTGCTCCCAGGACAGTGCGGCGGGCTTGCGGGCGAGCATGCGCACGTGCGCGGAGACCAGTTCCGCGTAGCCGCCGAACTGGGCGGTGTCCTTGCGGATGTAGCCGAAGACCTCGTCGCCGGGCGCGTATTCCTCGACGTCGAAACCCACCCGCTCGACCACGCCTGCCACGTCCCACCCCGGGATCAGCGGGAAGTGGGTCTCCATGACGGCGTCGAGGTTGCCTGCGGCGAGCTTCCAGTCCACCGGGTTGACGCCGGCGGCCTTCACCCGGATCAGCACCTCGCCGGGCGCCACCTTCGGGTCCGGGAGCTCGGTCAGCCGGAGCGCGTCGGGTCCGCCGTACTCGTCGAGGACGATCGCCTTCATCGGTGCTTCCTTCGTCGGTTGAAGTATTTGCACACGACAGTACTTGTCGTGCGAGCTATAGTGCAATCGCTCATTAAGTGCGCTTGGAGATACGGCTTGGGGGCAGTCCGAAGCCGATTCTCCTCGCGGTGCCGGGATGCGCAGGCCGACGCGAACGGCCCGCCGACCTGCGCGAACGCAGGGCGACGGGCCGTGGTGGTGGGTCAGGCGGTGATCAGGCCGATCGCCGACGAAATGCCCACGCCTGCGGCGATGGCCAGCACCACCCAGGCGAACGCCTTGCGGACCGTGCTCGCCGGGAGCCGGTTCGACAACCGCGCCGCGCCGATCGAGACCAGCATCGCCGTGCCCGCGAAGAGCACCAGGACACCGAAGTCCAGGTGGGCCAGCGTGCCGGCGTGGGCAGCCAGCCCGGTGATCGAGTTGAGCGCGATCACCACCATCGAGTTCGCGACGGCTTGCGGTGCGGTCAGCCCGAGCAGCATCGCCAGCGCGGGCACGACCACGAATCCGCCGCCGACGCCGAACAGCCCGGTCAGCGTGCCGACCCCGGCCCCGGCGGCCGCCGAGCGCGGCAGGCAGCGCTGGTGGTCGATGCTGCCGTCCGGGTTGCGGCACACGCCGTCGTGCGCGTCGTTGCCCCGGAACATGCGCAGCGCGACGACGACCATCAGCGCGGCGAAGGCCAGCATCAGCCCGTCCTGCGGCAGCGACCGGCCCAGCGCAGTCCCGGCGAACGTGCCGGGAATCCCGGCGATGCCGAAGATGATCGCCACCGGCCACTGCACCAGGTCCAGCCGGCTGCGGGAGCTCAACCCGCCGATCGCCGACGCCGCCACCACGACCAGCGCGGTCGGGACCGCGGCGCTCATCGGCAGGCCCACGCCGTACACCAGCGCGGGGACCGCCAGGATGGAGCCGCCGGCGCCGAGCAGTCCGGTGCTGAGACCGATCACGACGCCGAAAACGATGGCCAGCACCATGATGTCAGCGCTGCGCGGACGAGGTCAGCGCCTCGAGCAGCGCCGGCCCGTCCTGCTCCGGGGTCCGGTTGTACGGCAGCATCGAGAGCACCCGGGCCATGGCGCAGGTGTTGCTCAGCGCGGAGTAGGTGAGCCCCGCGCCGATCGCACCGGCCAGCCACTTCATCTTCGGGGCGACGAGGCTGCCCAGGATTCCGGTGAGCACCAGCGATCCCGCGGTCAGCCGGACCTGCCGCTCCATCGCCCACTTCCCAGCGCCGCGCTTGACGGGAGCGCCCGTCCGCTCCCAGGCTTCGATGCCGCCGTCGAGGACGACGAGCTGGTCGATCCCGGCGGTGGCCAGCAGCCCCCGGGCCTCTTCGGCGCGGGCGCCGGACCGGCACACCAGCACCACCGGGTCCGAGTGGTCGACGGTCAGGCCGGACTTCGCGCGCAGCAGGTCGAGCGGGACGCTGCGGGAGCCGGGGATGTGCGCGGCGGCGAACTCGCCGGGGGTGCGCACGTCGATCAGCCTGGTCCCGGGGGTGGTGGCCACCAGCTTCCGCGCGGCTGCGACGTCGATCGAGGATGGGGCGGTCATGCTTCTCCTTGTTCGGTGAGGGCGGTCGTCATGCACCGGCGGTGAGGGCAACGCCGGAGGACTGGGCGGCGCCGAACGCGTCGTCGACGGCGACGACGGTGCTCCCGGCGGATTCGAGCAGCGAGGCTGCCGCGGCGGCCCGGTAGCCGCTGCCGCAGTGCACCCACACGGAACCGGCCGGGACCTCGTCGATCCGGTCGGCCAGCTCGTAGAGCGGGATGTGCACGGCGCCGTCGACGTGCGAGGCGCGCCACTCGTTGTTCGTCCGGACGTCGAGCACGACGTCGGCGTTCGGACGTGCACCGGGCTCGCCGTCGAGGGCGGCGGCCAGGTCGGTGAAGGTGGCGGTCATGGTGCTGACCAGCTGGGACTCGTCGGCGGCCAGTTCCGCGGGCTGCCCGGTCGCCGCGGCGGCGGGGCGGTCGATGCCGATGCGGACGAGCTCGCGCTGGGCGTCGGCGATCTGCTCGCTCGACTCGCCGACCAGCGTGATCGGCGAACCCCACTCGATCATCCAGCCCAGCCAGGTCGCCATCGGGCCGTCCAGGCCGAGGCTGATCGTGCCGGCCAGGTGGGAGTCGACGTAGGCCTTGCGGGACCGCAGGTCCACCACCCACTCGCCGCGGCCCAGGCGCTCGGCGAGCTCGGCGGGCGTCGCTTCGGCCGGTGCGCGCAGGTCGACGGGCTCCGGGCCGGTGATGTTGCGGATGCCCATGTGCGCGTAGTAGGCGGGGTAGGCGTCGAGGCCGGACAGCGTGGTCTCGACGAAGTCGTGCTCGGCCAACGACAGCGCGGGGTTCACCGACCGCTGCTCGCCGATCGTCGACGAGTCGCCGCTGGCCTGCGTCGCCGAGCAGAAGCTGCCGAACCCGTGCGTCGGCCAGATCCGCGCCCCGGCGGGCAGCAGGTCGGCCAGCTTGCGCGCCGACTGGTACTGGTGCCGGGCCAGCACCTCGCTGTGCTCGGTGCCGAGCAGGTCGGTGCGCCCGGTCGTGCCGTAGAGCAGGGAACCGCCGGTGAACACGCCGATCGGCTCGCCGGCGTCCTCCAGCGCGTAGGACAGGTGGTGGAAGGTGTGCCCGGGGGTGGCCACGACGCGCACCCGGAGGCGGTCGGTGACCTCCAGCAGGTCGCCGTCCCGCAGCGGGAGGTGCTCGAACGGCGCGTCGTCCGCGGCGGCGATGCCGTACTCGGCGCCGGTCAGGCGGGCCAGTTCCAGGCCGCCGGAGACGTAGTCGTTGTGCACGTGGGTTTCGAGGACCAGCGCGATCTGCACGCCCAGGCGCCCGGCCGCGGCGACGATGCGGTCGATGTCGCGCTGGGGGTCGACCACCACGGCGCGTCGACCGTCGGTGGCCAGGTAGCTGCGGTCACCCAGTGAGGAGGTCTCCAGGACCTCGACGCGGAGGCCGTCGGTCAGGGGGCGTTCCGTCACGTCGATTCACCTCTCATACCCCGGGGGGTATAGATGGGACACAAGTGTCCGTCGGTCAGGTCGGGCGGGGGTTGGCTCTATCTTGGTCTTTGTTTTGAAACGCCGGAGGCGTTTAGCTCACCCTCGGCGCTTGCACCGCCGCGGGTTCTCAGACGGCGTCTGAGGTTCCGCTACCCGCACCGCTACGCAAGACGAGTCAATATGTAATTTTTTCAGGCGAGGGCGAGGAAGAGGCGCTCGAGCTCCTGCTCGGTCATCGGGGGTTCCTCGCCGTCTTCCCTGGCCTGCTGGCAGTAGCGCATGCCGCTGGCCACGATCTTGAAGCCCGCGCGGTCCAGGGCTCGGGAGACGGCCGCCAGCTGGGTGAGCACTGCGGCGCAGTCGTCGCCCTCTTCGATCGATTCGATCACGCTGGCCAGCTGGCCCTTCGCGCGCTTCAGCCGGGTCAGCGCATCTCCTAGCAGTTCTGGCTGCATCTGCATGTCTCTCGCCTCCTGATGAGAAGGTACCCCGGGGGGTATCCGAATGGCTCGTCCCTGTGGCTCAACGCACGTCCGCTGCTCGGCGCGCGGCCTCGGGGCGCCCTGCCCGACTCCGGGCATTGTGCTGATCCGCTTCGGCGAGGGATTCGCCAGGGTCCTGATCCCGCTGAGCGGGACAGCGCGCTCGCAACCCCGGCGATCACTCCACTGTGGGGGCCAGGCGGAAGCGCGGAGGTGCTTGGATGGGTTTGGCGGGCAAGGTCGCGCTGGTCACTGGCGCGGGACAAGGCGTGGGGCAGGGCATCGCGCTGGCGCTGGCCGGCGAGGGGGTGTCCGTGGCGGTGGCCGGGCGCACCGAAGCGAAGCTGAGCGCCACCTGCGCGCTGATCCGCGAGCGCGGCGGCCGGGCCGAGCCGTTCCCGATCGACGTCGCCGACACCGCTGCCATCTCGCCGCTGGTGGAGCAGGTCGTGGAGACGCTGGGCGGGGTCGACGTCCTGGTCAACAACGCCTACAGCGGCAGCTTCGGCCCGCTGCTGACGACGAGCGACGAGGACTTCCAGCGGGGGTTCCGGACGGCGCCGTTCGCCGCGTTCGCGTTCATGAAGGCCTGCCACCCGCACCTGAAGGCGCGCGGCGGTTCGATCATCAACCTGGTGACCTCCGCGATGGTGCGGTGGGACACCTCGACCTACGGCGCCTACGCCGCGGCGAAGCAAGCGCTGCGCTCGCTCACCAGGACTGCCGCGTCGGAGTGGGGACGTGACGGGATCCGGGTCAACGCGATCGCGCCCCATGCGCTGTCACCCGGGCTCAAGGCCTGGACCGAGCACAACCCGGAGGAGGCCGCCGAGTTCGTCGAATCCATCCCGCTCGGCCGCATCGGCGAGTGCGAAGCCGACATCGGACGTGCGGTCGTGGCGCTGCTCGGTCCGGACCTGCGCTACCTGACCGGTGCCACCGTGCCGCTGGACGGCGGCCAGGCCTTCTTCGGCTGACTTCCCGGTGAGCGGGACCGGACGGTGTGCGGGACCGCCGAACCGCCCTACCGTCGCGGCGTTCCGCACGTCTCCTGCAACCGCGAGGGCCGATGAGCGAACGACTGGGCACGATCGCCGATCTGCTGCTCGACCGGGTCGGTGACCACCGGCCCGGACTGCGCAGCCGGGAGCGGACCTGGACCTGGGACGAGGTGGTCCGGGACAGCGCGGCCCGCGCGGACCGGCTCCGCCGGTTGCGCGACGAGAGTCGTCCGTGCCACGTGGGAGTGCTCCTGGACAACGTTCCGGAGTTCGTCCTCTGGCTGGGTGCGGCCGCGCTCAGCGGGGCGACGGTGGTGGGCATCAACCCCACTCGTCGCGGTGCTGACCTCGAGGCGGAGGTGCGCCACACCGATCTCCAGCTGGTGGTGACCGATGCGGCGGGGCTGGAGATCCTGGAGCCCCTCGACATCGGGGTGGCGCGGGACCGGTTCCTGCTCGTGGACTCGCCCGAGCATGCCGAGCAGCTGACACCTGTCGAGCCGGTTCGCGATCCGTCGGTCAGCGCCGAAACGCGCATGCTGCTGCTGTTCACCTCCGGCGCCACCGGGGCTTCGAAAGCCGCGATCTGCTCCCAGGGGCGGCTCGTCGGGCTGGCCCGCCAGAACACCGAGAAGTACCGGATCGGTCGGGACGACGTCTGCTACTGCTGCATGCCGCTGTTCCACGGCAATGCCCTGATGGCGCTGTGGGCGCCCGCGCTGCTCGCGGGGGCGTGCGTGGCGCTCGCACCGAAGTTCACCGCGTCGGGATTCCTGGCGGACGTGCGCCACTACGGCGCGACGTACTTCACCTACGTCGGCAAGGCGCTCGGCTACCTCCTCGCCCAGCCGGAACGACCGGATGACGCGGACAACACGCTGACGCACGGGTTCGGTACCGAGGCTTCGCCGGAGGACCAGGCGGAGTTCAAGCGGCGCTTCGGGGCGAAGCTGTACGAGGGCTACGGGTCGAGCGAGGGCGCGGGGATGATCAACCAGGCGCCGGACGGTCCGCCGTCGGCGCTGGGCGTCCCGGCGCACGCGGGCATCCTCGTGGTCGACCCGGCGACGCGCGCGACGTGCCCGCCCGCGGAGCTGGACGAGCACGGCCGGGTGCGCAATGCCGAGGAGGCCATCGGCGAGATCGTCAACACCGAAGGCGCCGCGAAGTTCGAGGGGTACTACAAGAACCCGGCGGCCAACGCCGAACGCGTCCGCCACGGCTGGTACTGGACCGGCGACCTCGGCTACACCGATGCCGCGGGATACCTCTACTTCGCGGGCCGGTCGGGCGACTGGATCCGCGTGGACGGCGAGAACACCTCCGCGCTGCTGGTCGAACGGGTCCTGCGGCGGCATCCCGACATCGTCGCGGCCGGTGTCTTCGCGGTGCCGGACCCGCGTTCCGGCGACCAGGTGATGGCGGCCGTCGAAACCCGCGTCGGGTTCGAGGAGCTGCGGCTGGCGGAGTTCCTCGCCGAGCAGGAAGACCTCGGCAGCAAAGGGATTCCGCGTTTCGTCCGGGTGTCGCAGCGGCTGCCCACGACGGGTTCGAACAAGCTCCGCAAGAAGGAGATGCAGGCCGACGGGTGGCGCACGCCCGACGAGGTGCACTGGTGGCCCGGCCGGGGCGCACCGGAGTACCTGCGGATGACCGACCAGGACAAGCAGGACCTGCGCGAGCAGTTCGCCGCGAACGGCCGCCTGCGCTTCCTCCCCTAGAGCACAGGAACGAGGACATCCCCGATGGATCTGCGCGAGACGCCGGAGCAGCGCCGGCTCAGGCAGGAGCTGCGCGACTACTTCGCCGGTCTGCTCCCGGCGGACGAACTCCGGGCGGTGGGGGAGGAGGGCGTCGGCGGATCCCGGTTCCGGGAGGTCGTCAAGGCGCTGGGCCGGGACGGCTGGCTCGGCATCGGCTGGCCGCGCGAGTACGGCGGCCAGGGGCGGTCGGTCGAGGAGCAGTACGTCTTCTTCGACGAGGTCCAGCGCGCCGGGCTGCCGTTCCCGTTCGTCACGGTGAACACCGTCGGCCCCACCTTGATGGAGCACGGCACGGAAGCGCAGAAGCAGGCCTACCTGCCCGGAATCCTCAACGGCGACATCGTCTTCGCCATCGGCTACACCGAACCCGACGCGGGCACCGACCTCGCTTCGCTGCGGACCAGGGCTGTGCGCGACGGCGACGAGTTGGTGGTGAACGGGCAGAAGATCTTCACTTCCGGAGCGAACACCGCGGACTACGTCTGGCTTGCTGCCCGCACCGACCCCGAAGCGCCCAAGCACAGGGGAATTTCCATCCTGGTGGTGCCCACCGATGCCGAGGGATTCTCGTGGAGCCCCATCCACGCCGTCGGCGGCATGGTGGTCACCGCCACCTACTACCACGACGTCCGGGTGCCGGCGGACCACGTCGTCGGCGAGGTCGACGGCGGGTGGCGGCTGATCACCGCCCAGCTCAACCACGAGCGGATCGGCCTGGCCGCGCTCGGCGGGCGGATGATCCGGCTCTGGGAGCAGGTGCTGCGCTGGGCCAAGGACACCGGGGTGATCGACAAGCCCTGGGTGCAGCAGGAGATGGCCCGCGCCCACGCCGAGCTCGAAGCGATGCGGCTGATGAACTGGAAGATGACCACGGCGGTCGCCGAAGGTGCGCTGACCGGCGCGACGGCCGGTGCGGTGAAGGTGTACGGGACCGAGACGCACATCGCCGTGCAGCGCACCCTGACCCAGGTGCTCGGCGCGGCCGGGCGGATCCGCCCCGGATCGCCTGCGTCTGTCCTAGGTGGACAGATCGAGCAGTTGTCCAGGCAGGGCATCGTGAACACCTTCGGCGGTGGTGTGAACGAGGTGCTGCGCGACATGGTCGCCACCCAGGGGCTCGGCCTGCCGCGAGGCAGATGAGCTGCGAAGAGGGGTCACCCTCGTTTCTCCGCGTGACCTGACCAGCAAGGAGAGCACCGAGTGGACTTCCACCTCAGCGAGGAGCTGGTCGCGGTCCGGGACCTGGCCCGCGACATCTTCACCGACCAGGCGACCACCGACCGGATCCGGGAGGTGGAGGCGTCGGAGACGCGCGTCGACGAGAACCTGTGGGCCGAGCTGGCCAAGGCCGGACTGGTGGGTGCCGCCCTGCCGGAGGAGCACGGCGGGGCGGGGCTCGGACTCGACGGACTGTGCGTCCTCCTGGCCGAGCAAGGTCGTTTCGTCGCGCCTGTTCCACTGTGGACCGCGGTGGTGGCCGCCATGGCGATCGCCACCCACGGCGACGACGAGCAGCGCGGCCGGTACCTGCGGGCGACTGCCAGCGGGTCGGCACGGATCGCCCTGGCGTTGGAGGAGTTCGCGCCCGCCGAACCGAACGCGCCCACCTGCACCGCGACCGCCGAAGGCGACGTCTGGCGGCTCTCGGGGACCAAGGCGGTAGTGCCGTCCCCGCAGGGGGCCGATGCGGTGCTGGTGTCCGCGACGACCGATCGCGGTCCCGGGCTCTTCCTGGTGGAGCACGAGATCCATCGGGAGCAGGCCGAGACCACGACCCGGGACCTGAGCGCGCACCTCCACCTCGACGGGGCCACCGGCCGTGCGGTCGGAGTCCCGGGCGATGACGCGCTGCACCAGACCCTGCGCCGCGCCACGGTCGCTCTCTCGGCGATCCAAACCGGCGTTGCCCGAGGCGCTTTGGCGCTGGCGGCCGGATACCTCGCCGAACGCCACCAGTTCGGCCGACCGCTGGCCACCTTCCAGGCGGTCCAGCACCAGCTGGCCGACTGCTACATCGACGTCGAAGCCGCGGAGGTGGTGCTGTGGCAGGCGCTCACCTCGCTCGCCGACGGGGCCGCCGACGCCGATCGCGCGGTGCTGGTGGCCAAGTGGTGGGCCGACCAGGCCGGGCTCGACGTCGTGCACCGCACCCAGCACGTGCACGGCGGAATCGGTGTCGACGTCGACTACCCGGCGCACCGCTACTTCCTGTGGGGCAAGCAGATCTCCAGCACGTTCGGCGGCGCGGCAGCCGCCCTCGCCGACCTGGGCGCGCTCCTGGCCGCCGAGGAGGTGGCCTCGTGACCGGCCAGGACTTCGCGGGCGAGTGGCGGGGTGTCGACCTGGGAACCCGCACCGTCGACTACACCGAGCGGGACGCGATCCTCTACGCGCTGGCGGTGGGTGCCGCGGCGGCGGACCTCGACCTGGTCTTCGAGGAACGCCTGCGGGTCCTGCCGACCTTCGCGCTGACCCTGGCCCAGTGGGCACCGGACGCGTTGGGCGAGCGCGGCGCGTTCGACGTCCGGACCGCGGTGCACGGTGCTCAGCGGCTCGAAGTGCTGGGCCCGTTGCCGAGATCCGGGTCCCTGACGATGAAGGCCTCGGTGGCGGAGGTGTGGGACAAGGGCTCGGCGGCGCTCTTCGAGGTCGCGGTGGAGAGCGACTGCTTCGCGGCCACCTGGGTGCTGTTCGCCCCCGGCCGCGGCGGGTTCGGCGGGGAACGCGGGCCGGCCGGACCGGAACCGCCGCGCACCGCACCCGAGCACCGCCTGGCGGTGGCCACCTCGCCGAACCAGGCGGCGCTGTACCGGCTGCTGGGCGATCACCACCACATGCACATCGATCCGGCGGCGGCCGAAGCGGCCGGTCAGCCGAAGCCGTTCCTGCACGGCCTGTGCAGCCTGGCCGCCACGACGCTGGCGGTGGCGCAGCGGTACGACGCGCACCCGGCCGACCTGCGCCGGTTGACCGGGCGCTTCGCCGGACCGGTCTTCCCCGGCGACGAGTTCTCGGTCGGCTGCTGGGGCTCCGACGCGAGCGCGGTCGCCTTCGCCGCGGAGGTGGGGGAGCGCACCGTCCTGACCGGCGGTGAAGTCGGCTTCGGCTGACCACCGGCAGGGCAGAAAGCCCTTGGCCGGGTTCTGCCGCGTTGCCGCAGTCTGAGGCGGTGGGAACGTTCGCTGTACCGCGTCGGGCGGGGTATGCGCCGCTGCGGGATTACGCGGCGCTGGGAGATGGTCGGACCGTCGCCCTCCTCGCCAGGGACGGTTCGGTGGACTGGCTGACGATCCCGGACCTGGACTCGCCGACGGTTTTCGGCGCCGTGCTCGACGCGGGTCGGGGAGGTTGCTTCGCGCTGGAACCGGACGTGCCGTACCAGGTGAACCGCCGGTACCTCCCGAACACGAACGTCGCGGAGACCACGTTCACCACGGCCGAGGGCGCGGTCCGGGTGACCGATGCACTGACCCTGCCGGGAACGGCGTTGACACCGAGCCGGGAACTGGTCCGCAAGGTCGAAGGGCTGTCGGGGGCAGTGCCCGTGCGCTGGCAGGTGCGGCCCCGTTTCGACTACGGCACCGCGGCCACGCGCATCAGCCGGCGAGCAGGGGTGCCGATGGCGTCGGCAGGTGCGGACGCGGTCGCCGTGTGCACGTGGGGCGCGGGCGAACCGGTTTGCACCGGTGATGCGATCGAAGGTGGATTCGAGATCCGGCTGGGGGCGCAGGCGGACTTCGCGCTGAGCTTCGCGCACGAGGAACCGCTGGTGCTGCCCGCGCGCTCGGAGTGCACGGCGCGGCTGGAGGAGACGGGCCGTCGTTGGCAGGACTGGCTGCGGGACCGCTCCGGCGCCGGACCGTGGCAGGAATTTGTGGCGCGCAGCGCGCTGGCCCTGAAGCTGCTGGTGTTCGCCCCGTCGGGCGCGGTGGCCGCCGCTGCGACCTCGTCGCTGCCGGAGGAGATCGGCGGCGGGCGGAACTGGGACTACCGGTTCTCCTGGCTGCGGGATTCCGTCTTCACCCTGGACGCCTTCCTCGCGCTCGGGTGCCCCGGCGAAGCGCAGGCCTACTTCTGGTGGCTGATGCACGCCACCCAGCTGACCGAACCGCGCCTGCGCCCGCTGTACCGCCTCGACGGCGGCGCTCGCGCACCCGAGCGGGAGCTCGAGCTGGAGGGGTACCGCAGGTCAGCGCCAGTACGGGTGGGCAACGCCGCAGTCGAGCAGCTGCAGCTGGACACCTACGGCGAACTGCTGCAAACGGCCTGGGCGTACGCGATGGCCGGCGGCCGGCTCGATGCCGACATCGCTCGACGGTTGGCGCGGGTGGCGGATCTCGTCTGCGCGATCTGGCGGGAACCGGACGCGGGGATCTGGGAAGTCCGCAGCGCGCCCCGGCATTTCACCCAGTCGAAGATGATGTGCTGGATCGCCCTCGACCGCGCGCTGCGCTTGGTCGAACGAGGGGTGCTTTCCCGTCGGCACGCACGCGCGTGGCGGCGCGAGCAGGACGCGATCGAGGACTTCATCGAAACGCGGTGTGCGAGCGAGGACCAGGAGAGCTACGTGCGCAGCGCCGGGGCCGAGGAGGTGGACGCCAGCGTCCTGCTCGGCCTGCTGCGCGGTTATGCGGGTCCGCAGCACCCTCGGATGCACGGCACGATCGAGACCGTTCGCCGCGACCTGGCTCGCGGGCCGTTCGTGCAGCGCTACGCGGGCGAAGACGGTCTGCGGGGGACCGAGGGAGCGTTCGTGGCCTGCTCGTTCTGGTTGGCCGAGGCGCTCGCCCGCTGCGGTCACGTCGACGAGGCCGCGGAGTTGATGGACCAGCTGGTCGGACTGGCCAACGACGTGAGCCTCTACAGCGAGGAGATCGACCCCGCCACCGGGGATTTCCTGGGGAACATGCCGCAAGGCCTGACGCACCTGGCGTTGATCAGCGCGGCCTGCGCGATCACCGAGCAGGCGAGGACGTCGTGACGATCTGGGGAGCGCTCGCCGGCGGATTCATCGGCACCCTGGTGCTGACCACGGCGCTGCGCGCGGCGAACGAGCTCAAGCTGACCCGCATCGACCTCCCGTTCCTGCTCGGCACCGTCCTCGCGGTCAACCGCTCGCGCGCGAAAGCTCTCGGCTACCTGGCGCACTTCCTCTTCGGGGAGCTGTTCGCGCTGGGCTACTTCGGGCTGTTCGTCGCCCTGGGGACCAGCAGCTGGTGGTTGGGGGCGCTGTTCGGGCTGGTCCACGGCTTGTTCGCCGGAACCGCGCTGGTGAACCTCCTGCTGCCGGTGGTGCACCCGCGGATGGGGACCGACCTCACCAGCGCTCCCCGCGCGGCACTGCTCGAACCGCCGGGATTCCTGCTGCTCAACTACGGAGTGGCGACACCGGCGGTCACGCTGCTGGGACACGTCGTCTACGGCGCCCTCGTCGGCGGATTCCTCTCCAGCGCTCCTTGAGCAGCAGCTTCTCCTCGGGGCTGCGCGGCCGAAAGCCAGCCGTGTTCGGGAATCCTGCATCATGGTCGCATGCACGTGAATGCCGCAGAGGGCCTCCGCGAGGTCCGTGCTTTGTTGGCGACTTTCAAGACGCCGTCCTGCATCCAGCGTGCCGGCGAGCTGGACGGGGTCGCCGACAAGGTCGCCTCCTGCGCTGCGGAGCTGCTCGACGCCGAGGGGGATCAGCTCCAGGAGCGCCTCGCGTCCGCGGCCAGTGCGATCCGCGCGGCGGAGAAGGCGGCGGACACCTACCAGCGGACCCCGCTGACCCGAGCGATGTCCCAGGCGCGATTCGCCTTGAAGACGGGTGCGGCGATGGGCTCGATCCAGCTCGCCCTGGAGGAACTTGACCCCGCGGAGAAGGCCGTCCGCGACAAATTGCGCGACCGGTAGTCCGCTTCGCGCTCCTGTTCGGCGGGATCAGCGCTTGATCGCCCGGCCGCATCAACCTAACGTTTGCTTGGCGGGTAGTCGAGCGCCGGAGGTGCGCATGGCGGTTGAGCTGGACATGGCAGGACGGGTCGCGCTGGTCACCGGGGGGACCAAGGGCATCGGCCGGGCCATCGCCGCCGCCTTCGCGGCGGCCGGCGCTCAGGTGGTCACCTGCGCCCGGTCCGAAGTGGACGAACCGGCGCCGGGCACGACGCACCTGCGCTGCGACGTGCGGGACGCGGAGTCGGTGCAGGCCATGATGGATCGCCTGCTCGAACAGCACGGCCGCATCGACGTGGCGGTGAACAACGCCGGGGGATCGCCGTACGTCATGGCCGCCGACGCCTCACCGCGCTTCCACAGCAAGATCGTGGACCTCAACTTCACCGGACCGCTGCTCGTCGCCCAGGCCGCCAACGCCGCGATGCAGGAGCAGGACACCGGCGGCGCGATCGTGAACATCTCGTCCATCAGCGCCCTCCGCCCCTCGCCCGGCACGGCGACGTACGGCGCGGCGAAGGCCGGACTGGACTCGCTGACCCGCTCGCTGGCGGTGGAGTGGGCGCCGAAGGTGCGGATGAACTCGATCAACGTCGGCCTGTGCCGGACCGAGCTGACCGGTGACCACTACGGCGGCGACGACGGCGTGGCGGCGATCGAGCGCACCATCCCGCTGGGCCGCATGGCGAGGCCGGAGGAGATCGCCAACGTCGCCCTCTTCCTGGCCTCCGACCTGGCCTCCTACGTCAGCGGAGCGGCGATCGAATGCCACGGAGGAGGAGAACCCCCGGCCTTCCTCTTCGCGACTTGAGGCGTTTCCAGGCTCGTTTTGCTTGACGGTGCGAGCAGCGCTTCGCAGTCGCGGTCCGGACAGGGCGTAGTGGCCCGCTGGCGTCGTCACCCCGCCGGGCCCGGTGGGGAACCGACCCCGCGCGCCGCCACTCGTTCCAAGCAGCCCCAGTCGGCGTACGGATCATCGCCCGGCCCCGTGCCGCGCCGGGTCGAGTGGATCCGCAGTTTCAATTGAAACTGCGGTTTCAACGGAACTTCAGGTGCCCGACACGCCGACACCTGTGGACAAGTCCGGCCCCCTATGGAGAACTTCCGCAATTTCAATGGAAATTGGATGTCCAATTTCCATT
>NZ_JBEOVY010000094.1:0-22747 GCF_040295745.1 Saccharopolyspora sp. NPDC002686 | reverse complement strand
GTGCGCATCAACGACTCGCACAGCCGCAGCATCTCGCGCATCCCGGCCAGGTCGCGGTCCGCCATGTCGCCGAAGTCGTGCCCGGAGCTGAACACCGGACCGGCGCCGGCCAGCACGATCCCGGTCGCCTTGGTCTCGGCGGCCGCCTCGAACGCCTGCTTGAGCTCGGCCAGGTGCGCTGACGAGAGCGAATTGCGCCGGTTCGGGCGGTTCATGGTGATCCGGACGGTCGCACCGTCCTGTTCGGTCAGCAGGTGCTGGTACTGCGGGCTGCTCATCGGCGCTCCAAGACCTCGACCACGTCGTCGCCCCGAGCCTGGCACGGCGAATCGCGGTTGACCAGGCTCGGCCCGGGTGCGACGCGCCGTGGCGGAGTCTGGTCGGACCTCGCGCGCCCGCGCCAGGTAGGGTTTGGCGTCGCTGCGCGGGTGGTCCGACGACGGGGAGGCTGGTCCGATGAACCGCAAGCCGGTGATCGTGGTCGTGGTGCTGGTCGCCATCGTCTGCGCCTACTTGCTGGTTCGCGATCCGGTGGGCGCCGCCTCCGCCGTCCACGCCGCCTGGGAAGTGGTGATCGGCGCGATCAGCACCGTGATCACCTCGCTGACGACCTTCTTCCAGCACCTTTTCCACGGCAGCTGACCGGTTCGGAAATTCTTCCACCGGCATATCCGCGCGCCATTGTTCAACATGCTTCCAGGACTGCTCCGCAGGCGTGAAGTCGCGGTCGTCGCAATAAACGATCAGATCTTCCGCTACCCAATTCGCACGACGCGAAAACAAGCCGGACGAAAGAGCAGGGACTTAATACCCGGATTCGTGCGGGAAGGCGAAAAAACCCGTCTCCGCATTGCCGGAGTGAGCTTGTCCTGCACCTGACGACCGCTTAGTGTGGGAGGCGGTCACGTCGAGGAAAGCGAATGACCTCGGAGCCCGCAGGGCTCCGGGAACTGGGGAAGTCCGGTTCGCCCCGCGAAGTGACCCGACGTGGGGGAGAAATTCCGGAACGGGCCGCAAACCTGAAAGCTCCCACCGAGCGGCTGTTCGATCCACTGGGCCCAGATCGATTTCCGCCCGGAATAGGGTTCGCGGTCCCGACTCGAATTCACCTCGCGTCGCGTGCAAGCGCACGCCGGATGGCACGACGGTCCGGCACGCGACGTGCATCGACTGGGAAAAGAGTGATCGGAATGCAGATCAAGGACACCTTCAAGTTCGACGGTCTCAACCGCAGCTGGGGCTGGGGCTGGGGCGGCTCCGGCTGGGGCTGGGGCGGCTGGGGCTGGGGTAACTGGGGCTGGGGCGGCGGCTGGGGCCGCGGCTGGGGCTGGGGTTGGGGTGGCTGGGGCTGCTGAGCCCGAGCTTTTCCTGACCTGAGCGAGTCCTAGTACTCCATCCATCCGATTCGCGTAGCTCCCGCTCCCCCGGAGCGGGAGCTACGTCCCTGTCTGGGGGTGAGGCGGTTGCCGGGCTTGGTGAACTGGCTGTTCCGGCCTGCGGAGCGGGACACCGAGGGGCTGGTCGAGCACGCACCGGTGATGCGGGTGCGCGCGGTCATCCGGCGGTTCTGGCCGGAGGCCCGGCCGTTCCGCGGCTGGATGGTGCTCAGCCTGCTTCTCGTGCTGATCTCGCCGCTGCTGGACACAGCGGCGATCTGGCTGTTCAAGGTGCTCATCGACGAGGTGCTGACACCGCACAACTTCGCCGCGTTCCCGATGATCGCGGCCGCTTACGCGGTGCTGACCCTGCTGTCCGGGGCGATCGAATTCTGCGGCCAGTACCTCGCGGTGTGGATCGGCGAGAACTTCCTGCACGCGATGCGCACCAAGGTGTTCGCGCACCTGCACACGCTGTCGGTCGGGTTCTTCGACCGCAGGCGGATCGGTGACACCCTGTCCCGGCTCACCGGCGACGTGGGCGCCATCGAGAGCCTGGTGCTGTCCGGCATCGTGCAGACCTTCTCCTCGGTGGTGAAGGTCCTGCTGTTCGCCGGCGTGCTGTTCTACCTGAACTGGCAGTTGGCGTTGGTGGCGCTGGTCGCGGTTCCGCTGTTCTGGATGGTCGCCAAGTTCTTCGCCCGCCGGATCAAGGACGCCTCCCGCGAGGCGCGCGGGCGCAGCGGCTCGATCGCCACCGTCGCCGAGGAGAGCCTCGGCAACGCGCCGCTGATCCAGGCCTACGGCCGCGAGGGCGCCGAGGCGGAGCGCTTCGCCCGGCAGAGCCGCGGCAACGTCAACGCCGAGCTCTCCTCGGCCCGAATCGGCGCGCTGTTCTCACCGCTGGTGGACCTGCTGCAGGTCTTCGGCGTGCTGGCGATCGTCGGCGTCGGCATCTGGGAGCTGTCGCAAGGGCGGATCAGCCTCGGTGGCCTGCTGGCGTTCCTGGTCTACCTCTCCCAGCTCTACACCCCGGTGCAGAGCCTCGGCCAGCTGTCCAACACGGTGTTCTCCGCAGCTGCCAGCGCCGAGCGCATCTCCGAGCTGCTCGACCAGGAGCCCTTGGTGCGCAGCCCGGCGAACCCGGTGCCGCTGCGGCAGGTCACCGGCCGGCTCGACGTCGACCGCGTCGACTTCCGCTACCCGGACACCCCCGCCGACGTGCTGCACAGCATCAGCTTCTGCGCGGCGCCCGGCCAGACCACCGCGGTGGTCGGTGCCAGCGGTGCCGGCAAGTCGACGCTGACCAAGCTGCTGCTGCGCTTCTACGACCCGACGCGGGGCCGGATCCTGCTGGACGGCACCGACCTGCGCGAGCTCGACATCGCCGAGCTGCGCGCCAACATCGCGATCGTGCTGCAGGAAACGCTGCTGCTGGACGGCACCATCGCGGACAACATCCGGGCCGGACGTCCGGACGCCGACGACCGGCAGCTCGTCGACGCCGCCGAGGCCGCCGACGCCCACGAGTTCATCCAAACCCTGCCCGAGGGCTACGAAACGCGCGTCGGGCAACGCGGCCGGCTGCTCTCGGGAGGGCAGCGGCAACGCATCGCCATCGCCCGCGCGATGATCCGCGACGCGCCGATCCTGCTGCTCGACGAGCCGACGACGAGCCTGGACGCCGACGCCACGCGCCGGATCCTCGCTCCGCTGCGGCGTTTGATGGCCGGGCGCACCACGATCGTCATCTCGCACAACCTGCTCACGGTCCGCGACGCGCAGCAGATCGTCTACCTGGACCAGGGCCGCATCACCGAGGTGGGCACGCACCAGGAGCTGCTGGCCAACAACAACGGTTACGCGCACCTCTACCAGCTGCACCACCCGGAGCGCGGGCAGGTCGTGCCCGAGCAGCAGCAGGCCGGGTCGGCGACTCCGACCCGGCCCGTCGACGGACAGCTGCCGAACTGACTAGCGCCAGGGCTCGCCGCGGCGGCGGGCCCTGGCCCACCGCTGCCCGTTGCCGACCAGCCGCGACGCCTTGCGCACCACCAAGTTCTGCTGGACCAGGTACCGCTGGTACCGCCAGGGGCTCTGCAGGCCGTGCCGGCCGGCCATCGCGTAGCAGAACTCCTTCGCTCCCCGGTCGGTGTAGCGGTCGGCCCGCTCGAACCAGGCCATGCTGTTGCGCGCGGCGATCTGCGCGGACCGCATCGCCGCGTGGCCCGCTTCGTCGAACTCCTTGACCGCCAAGGCGGTTTCGGGCTGGTCGAGGAGGTACTGCGCGAGCATGATGCCGTCCATGACGGCCAGCCTGGTACCCGATCCCAGCGTGAAGTGCGTGGTGTGCGCGGCATCGCCGATCAGCACCGCGTTGTCGTAGCGCCAGGTCTGGTTGAACACCTGCGCGAACCGCTGCCAGGACGCCGGTTTGCCGCGCGACTGGCTGATCAGCGAGTGCCCGCGCAGCGGGCCGGCGAAGATCTGCTCCAGCAGCCGGCGCATCTCGGCGTCGTCGGCCCGGTCCAGCCCGAGCGCCCGCCACGTGGATTCCGTGCACTCCACGATGAACGTGCTGATCCCGTCGGCGGACGGGTAGGCGTGGAACCAGACCCATCCGGCCGGGGTCTGCTCGAAGTCGACGGTGAACTCGTTGAACACCCGCTCCGTGCCCAACCAGATGTAGGGGTTGTTCCCGTAGTCCACGCGGGTGCCGAACTGCTCCTGGTAGCGCTGCCGGGTGCGGCTGTTGGCGCCGTCGGCCACCACCACCAGGTCGGCGTCGGCGTGCTCGGCCAGGTCCTCCACCGCGGTCTCGTACTGGACCCGCACACCCAGCTCGGCGGCCCGCTCGGCGAGGATCGCCAGCAGCGGGGCCCGGTTGACGCTGTAGCCGTAGCCGGGGAGGTAGGCCTTGTCGACGTCGCGCAGCCCGATGATCTGCTCCTGCCAGAGCTTCGACTCCGCGCGGATGCGGCGGGCGCTCTCCCGGTCGTTGCGGTAGAGCGTGTCCAGCAGGTCCTCCCCGTACACGACGCCCCAGCCGTAGGTGGCACCAGGCGGATCCCGCTCGATCACGGTGATGTCGTGGCCGGCATCGCGCAGCTTCGCCGAGATGGCGAAGTACAAACCCCCGGGACCGGCCCCGATGCACACGATTTTCACAGCAGCACCTCCTGAACGACAGGCGGCCAGCTGCGCAGGCGGTCCGGGCGGAGCGCCAATGTCCGCGTGGGAAGTCGATACGCCCTTGTTGTACCCGGCGGCCCGCATGGTCGCACCTGCGCCGCGGCGGGCGAAGTCCCAGGCGTCACAAGGGAAACGGACACCAGTTCGGCTGCTGGCGGCACGCCGAAGCAGTACGCTCGTATCCGCGCATCGTCGTTTCGCCCAGCCACGCGCGGGGAGTTCGGCAGCAAGCGGTCCCCGCCGCATCGGGGCGCGGCAGCCGGGAGTCGACATGAGCAGGTTGACCCAGCCCACCAAACCGGAGAGCAAGTTCGCCGCCTCGCTGCGGCGCCAGGCAGACGAGGTGGACCTGCGATTCCGCCTGGCCGCCGGATTGCGGCGCCAGATCAACAAGGTCTTCCCGTCGAACTGGGGGTTCCTGCTCGGCGAGCTCGCGCTGTACAGCTTCGTCGTGCTGCTGGTGACCGGCACCTACCTCGCCTGGTTCTTCGACCCGTCGATGACCGAGGTGACCTACAACGGGGTGTTCACCAACCTGCGCGGCATCCCCATGTCGCGGGCGTTCGAGAGCACCCTGGACATCTCGTTCAACGTCCGCGGCGGGTTGTTCGCCCGGCAGCTGCACCACTGGTCGGCGCTGGTCTTCATGGCCGCGATCGTCACGCACATGTTCCGGATCTTCTTCACCGGCGCGTTCCGGCGGCCGCGGGAGGTCAACTGGACGATCGGGATCCTGCTGTTCATCACCGGCATGTTCGAGGGCTTCATCGGCTACTCGCTGCCCGACGACCTGCTGTCCGGCACGGGGCTGCGGATCGCCTCCGGGATCGTGCTGTCGATCCCGGTGATCGGCACCTGGGTGCACTGGATCCTGTTCGGCGGGGAGTTCCCGGGCACCGAGATCATCCCGCGCTTCTACATGATCCACATCTTCCTGCTGCCCGGGATCATCACGGGCCTGATCGCGGTGCACCTGGCCGTCGTCTGGTACCAGAAGCACACCCAGTACCCCGGTCGGGGCCGCACCGAGTCCAATGTGGAGGGTGTGCGGATCATGCCCGCGTTCGCGGTCAAGAGCAGCGGGCTGTTCTTCTTGGTCACCGGTGTGCTGGCGATCATGAGCGGGGTGTTCCAGATCAACGCGATCTGGAACTTCGGCCCGTACAACGCCTCGATGATCTCCGCGGCCTCCCAGCCGGACTGGTACATGATCTGGACCGACGGGATGGGCCGGTTGTGGCCGCCGTGGGAGCTCTACCTCGGGCCGTTCACCGTGCCCGCGGTGTTCTTCCCGCTGATCCTGGGCCTCGGCCTGGTGTTCACCATCGCGATCATGTACCCGATGCTGGAGCGCAAGCTCTCCGGCGACGACGCCCACCACAACCTGCTCCAGCGCCCGCGCGACGCTCCGGTGCGCACCTCGCTGGGCATGATGGCGATCGCGTTCTTCGTGGTTGTGCTGCTCTCCGGGGTCAACGACATCATCGCCTTCGTGTTCAGCCTGTCGTTGAACATGACGACCTGGGCCGGCCGGATCGGGGTGCTGCTGGCGCCGCCGATCGCCTACTACGTCACCTACCGGATCTGCCTGAGCCTGCAGCGCTCGGACCGCGAGGTGCTGGAGCACGGGGTGGAGACCGGCATCATCAAGCGGCTGCCGCACGGCGAGTTCATCGAGGTGCACCAGGCTCTGGGACCGGTGGACGAGCACGGCCACCCGCGACCGCTTCCCTACCAGGCCACGCCGGTGCCCAAGAAGATGAACAAGCTCGGTGCGGGCGGGCACTCGGTGCCGGGCAGCCTGCTGATCCCGGACCCGCGGGAGGAGACCGAGGCCCTGCAGGAGGCGCGGCGCGAGCAGGCCGAGCAGGAGCGGGTGGCCCCGGCGGGGCGCGAGCCCGAGGTCCGCACGCCACCGCACGAGGAGTGAGCCCGCCTAGAATCCACCGGTGTCCACTAGGGAATTGGTGGTGCTCGGTACCGCGAGCCAAGCGCCCACGCGCACCCGCAACCACAACGGCTACCTGCTGCGCTGGGACGGCGTCGGGTTCCTGTTCGACCCCGGCGAGGGGACGCAGCGGCAGATGATCCACGCGGGCGTCAGCTCGCACGACATCGACCACATCTGCATCAGCCACTTCCACGGCGACCACTGCCTCGGGCTGCCTGGCGTGCTGCAGCGGCTCTCCCTGGACCGGATGCCTCGCCCGGTGCACGCGCACTTCCCCGCCGCCGGCATCGACTTCTTCCGGCGGATGCACCACGCCTCGGCGTTCGAGGAGGTCGCCGAGGTGCGGCCGCGGCCGATCGAACGCGGCGGTGCGGTGCTCACCGGCGAGTTCGGCACTCTGGAGGCGGTGCCGCTGGACCACCGCATCGAGACGTTCGGCTACCGGCTGGTGGAACCGGACGGCCTGCGGATGCTGCCCGAGCAGCTGGACCGCTTCGGCGTGCGCGGCCCCGACGTCGGCCGCCTGCAGCGGGAGGGATCGCTGCGGGTCGGCGACCGGACGGTGGCCTTGGACCAGGTCAGCGAGCCCCGACCGGGTCAGCGGTTCGCGTTCGTGATGGACACCCGGCTGTGCGACGGGGTGTTCGAGCTCGCCGACGGCGCGGACGTGCTGGTGATCGAGTCGACGTTCCTGGACCAGGACGCCCGGCTGGCCGACGAGTACGGGCACCTGACCGCGGCGCAGGCGGCGCGGGTCGCCGCCGAGTGCGGCGTCCGGACCCTGGTGCTCACGCACTTCTCCCAGCGCTACCCCGAGCTGCGCCGGTTCCGCGACGAGGCGGCCGCGGTGTTCGACGGGGAGCTCGTGGTCGCCGAGGACCTGATGCGGGTGCCGGTGCCGCCGCGGCGGTGAATAAGCTTGCGGGCGGCTAGCGATCCGTCGGAGGCATGTGTGGTTCGGCAACCGATCCCGGTCATCATCGTCGCCGGGTTCCTCGGCTCCGGGAAGACCAGTCTGCTCAACCACCTGCTGCGCAACCCGCAGGGCGCGCGGATCGGGGTGGTGGTCAACGACTTCGGGAAGATCAACATCGACGCGCTGAGCGTCGCCGGGCAGGTCGACTCGACCGTCTCGCTGGGCAACGGGTGCCTGTGCTGCGCGGTGGACGCCAGCGGCCTGGACGACCTGCTGGCCCGGCTGGCGCGCCCGAGCAGCGACATCGACGTGATCGTGATCGAGTCCAGCGGGCTGGCCGATCCGCGCGGCATGGTCCGGCTGCTGCTCAACAGCACCAACCCCCGGCTCGGCTACGGCGGGCTGGTCGAGGTCGTCGACGCCGCCGAGTTCGAGAGCACCCGGCAGCGCCACCCCGAGCTGGACCAGCACCTGCGCTTCGCCGACCTGGTGCTGCTGAACAAGACCGACCGGGTCGACGACGCCGACCGGCTGCTGGAGCTCGTCCGCGAGCTCTCCGACGGCAAACCCGTGCTGCCGACCACGCACGGCCGCCTCGACCCGGCGCTGCTGTTCGACCCGGAGTCGGTGCGGCAGCGGCGGGAGACCGTCCGGCAGCTGTCCTTCGACGACCTGCTCGCCGACTCCCACGACGACTGCGACGAGCACCTGCACACCGCCTACGAGAGCGTCGAGTTCGCCGCCGACCGGCCGGTCGACCCGCGGGCGCTGATGCGGTTCCTGGACTCCCGCCCGGCCGGGATCTACCGGATGAAGGGCCAGGTCCACTTCGGGGTGCCCGGCCACGAGCAGAAGTTCACCCTGCACACCGTCGGCGACTTCCTGCGCTTCCACCGCTCCCGCTGGGCCCGCGACGAGCCGCGCCGCACGCAGCTGGTGGTGATCGGTTCCGGGCTGGACGGCGACCGCGTGCGCGAGGACCTGCACGCGTGCCTGGGCGGACCGGACGAGTCCGACGAGCACAGCATGCTCGACGTCCTGAAGTTCACCAGGTCCTGATCTGCCTTGCCTTCCCCGCACCGGGCGGGCATCCTGCGGGGCGATCAACCTGCGGGGAGGGCGCATGCGAGGACATCCGGGGCAGGACCCGGCCGGCGCGGAGCTGTTCGCGAAGCTGGCCGGGGTGGACCGCACCAAGCCGAACCCGGCGCGGATGTACGACTACTACCTGGGCGGGGTGCACAACTTCGAAGCGGATCGCGAGGCCGCTGAAGAGGTGCTCACGATGCTGCCGGAGACGCGCACCTTCGCGCGGGAGAACCGCGCGTTCCTGCAGCGGGTGGTCCGGTACCTGGTCGACGAGGTGGGCATCGACCAGTTCCTCGACCTCGGCTCCGGGATCCCGACCGTCGGCAACGTGCACGAGATCGCCCAGCAGGCGCACCCGGACGCGCGGGTGGTCTACGTCGACCACGAGCCGGTGGCCGTGGCCCAGTCCCAGCGGATGCTCGCGGGCAACGACCGGGCCGCCATCATCCGCGGCGACCTGCGCCACCCCGACCTCGTCCTGCAGCACCCCGACGTGGCGCGCCTGCTGGACCTGTCCCGGCCGGTGGCGGTGCTGATGGTGTCGGTGTTCCCGTTCATCTCCGACGCCGACGACCCGAAGGGCATCATCGCCGCCTACCGGCAGGCCTGCGCCCCGGGCAGCTACCTGGCCCTGTCGCACAGCCTCACCCCGGAGTACTGGCCGGGTGAGGTCTCGCAGGCCATCGAGCTCTACCAGTCCAGCACCCACCCGCTGCACCTGCGCGATCCGGAGCAGGTCGAGGCGCTGTTCGACGGCTACGAGCTGGTCGACCCGGGCGTGGTGTTCACCTCCGCGTGGCGGCCGGAGTCGCCGATCACCGCCGAGCAGGCCGCGGAGAGCCGCGCGGTGGCCGGGCTCGGCGTGCTGCCCGGCTGACCGCCCGCGCCCGTCGTACGGTGGCGCCGACCGGTCTTCCCAGCAGCGAGGAGGCGTGCCCGATGACCAGCGCTGATGTGCTCGTCGATGCGTTCGGCCGGATCCAGGAGGTGGTGCACGGCGCCGTCGCCGGACTGGATCCGGACGAGCTGGCTGCCCGGCTGGACCCGGCGGCGAACTCGATCGGCTGGCTGGTCTGGCACCTGAGCCGGGTGCAGGACGACCACGTCGCCGACGTCGCCGAGCTCGAGCAGGTGTGGACCGCGCAGGGCTGGTCGGAGCGGTTCGGGCTGCCGTTCGCCGTCGAGGACATCGGCTACGGCCACGACTCGGACGACGTGGCGGCGGTCCGCGTCGACTCCGCCGAGCTGTTCACCGGCTACTACGACGCGGTGCACGCCCAGACCCTCGAATTCGTGCGGAACCTGACCGACGACGACCTGGCCGAGGTGGTCGACGCCGCGTGGCAGCCGCCGGTCACGCTGGGCGTGCGGCTGGTGAGCGTGATCGGCGACGACCTCCAGCACGCCGGTCAGGCAGCGTTCGTGCGCGGCATCCTCGAACGCGCCGGCTAGCCGGGCGAACCCGGCAGCTCGGCGAGGGCGGCGAGCACCGGTCCGACGGCGTCGTCCGCGGCGATGCGGCCCGCCAGCTCGGCCGCCGCACCGCGGAAGTTCGAAGCACCGGGGGACGTGGTGACGGCGTCGATGCGGGCGGCGAGCGCAGATCCGGTCAACCTCGTGAACGGCAACGGGTCAGGCCCGGTGCCCAATCGGCGCGCCCGGTCCGCCCACAACGGCTGATCGGCGTAGACGGGCACGGCCACACCCGGCACGCCTGCGGAGAAGACCGCACCCGCGGTCCCCGCGCCGCCGTGGTGGACGACCGCCGCCACGCGCGGGAAGAGCCAGTCGTGCGGCACGTCGCCGACGACGAGCACATCGGGGCCCGCCGCCTCCAGACCGGCCCAACCGCGCTGCACGATCGCCCTCCTGCCCCGCACCGCACGTGCCACGACGTCGCTCAGCCAGCCGTCCTGCCCCGCAGCCATGCTGCCGAACCCGATCAGCACCGGTGGCTCGCCCGCATCCAGGAAGTCGACCAGCTCCGCCGGTGGCGCCCACCCGGGCGGGATGCGGAGGCGCCAGTAGCCCGCCACGCTCAGGCCGGGCCGCCAGTCCACCGGCCGGGCCAGCACGTGCGGACTCCACCCGTGCAGCACCCGGTTGAGCCGCGGCGCCCGTCGCCGCGCCGGAAGACCCACTGCCGCGCGGGCCCGCCGAGCCGCTGCGTGGAACGGGGTGGCGACAGCCATGGCGACCCGAGCCGAGAACCTGTTGGCCACGCCGCCGAGGTCGCGCGCGGTGTGCAGCAGGATCGGGGGGAACGCCGCCGTGGGTTCCACCGGCTGCGCGTACAGCCCGATGCTGGGTATCCCGAGCCCCTCGGCGACGTCGTCGGCGAATCGGGCGGTCAGGTTGGGCAGGAGCACGTGATGGCCCGCCGCCGCGTCGACCACCGCGTCGACCGCATCGATCAGATAGGTGGTCAACGCGCGCGCCTGGGCAGCTAGGAATCGGGGTGAACTGCGCCAGCCCCGGGGAAAGGAGCTGATCGTGCGAGCATCCCCCGGCAGCGCGACGAACCCGGCCCCGGCCTCGCGCACGAGCCCGCCGAACTCGGGGTTCGCCGCGATCGTGACCTCGTACCCGGCTGCGATCAGCGCAGGCGCGAGCCCCAGTGCCGGAACGACGTCGCCGCGCGAGCCCAGCGCCACCACCAGCAGCCGCATGCCGCGAGCATGCCAGACGACAACTGGCTCCAGGGCGGGAAACCGCGAGCTGGACCAATCGCAGGGCGCAGCCCGGGGGTGGCACCGCGGGCGCGGCGTGGCGGACAATCGGGCCATGACCGAGCGGAAACCACCTGGCACCACGTTCGAATCGTGGGTGGACCGGCAGATCCGGACGGCTCAGGAGCGCGGCGACTTCGACGACCTGGCCGGTGCGGGCAAACCGCTGCCCGGCGCGGGTACGCCCGTCGAGGAGCAGTGGTGGCTCAAGGACTACCTCCGCCGCGAGGGGCTGTCCGGCGAAGCGCTGCTGCCGACACCGCTGCGGCTGCGCAGGGAAGTCGAGCGTCTGCCGGACGCCGTTCGCGAGCTGACCAGCGAACGGGCCGTGCGCGACGCCGCCGGCGACCTCAACCGGCGGATCGTCGAGCACATGCGCGCGCCGTCCGGCCCGCAGGTCGCGATCGGTCTGGTCGACGTCGACGAGCTGGTGGCAGGTTGGCGAACTGCGCGCCAACAGCCGGCGCAGCAACGCGAGGCCGAGCCCGAACCAGCGGAGCCCGCGCCGAAAACCCGCTGGTGGCGCCGTTTTCTGCGATGATCCGTCCCACCTTGTGAGCGGCTTTGACGCTGTTGCCGCTCCGGTGGTTCGATCCATTCCATGGCACTGGGACCGCTGCTCGTGCAGCGTGCGCACATCGACCTGCTCTGGGTCGCGTCGGCGGCGTGTCCGCGCGGTTGAGCGCCCCGCTCCCCCGGACCCGCACCGCGATCTGAGACGGAGATTCGTGCCATGACTTCGGAAATCGCTCGACCTCTTGCGGCCAATTCCTTCGAGACCCGCCCCCTCCAGGACGGCGCCGTCGTCGAGGTGACCGCTCGCTTCATCGTCACCCGCCAGGACCTGGCCGCGCTGGAAAGGGTTTTCACCCGGCAGCCCGACCACACCCGCACCATCCCGCTCCAGTCCACAGTGGAGTCACCGGCCGCGCCGGAGGTCCCCCGGCTGCGGTCGCTGCCCACCCCGGTGGAGCAGCCGGAACCGGAGCTGCGGATCCTGGTGGCACCGCGGCGGATCGTGCGCGCCGACGGCACCTTCGTGGAGCTGACCCGGCTGGAGTTCGACCTGCTGCTGTTCCTGTGCGAGAACCCCGGCCGGGTGCACCAGCGCACCTCGCTGCTCAACGCGGTGTGGCAGTTCAACAGCACCCCCAGCACCCGGACCGTGGACGTGCACGTGCGCCGCATCCGCGGCAAGATCGGCGGCGACCTGCACCTGATCACCACGGTGCGCGGGGTCGGCTACCGGATGGACCGCCCGGACGCCGTGCAGATCGTGCGGGACTGATCTCCCGGGCATGACCGCGCGCTCGGCGGGTAGCCCGAAGGCATGCCGAAGCGCAGGCGCGAGGACTACGAGCGGGGCTTGCCCGGCTACCACGACCCGCTGGCCGGTGTCGGCGGCGCGCCGTACGGGCGCAGCGCGCTGACGCTGCGGTTGTGGCTGGCCGGGTTCGGACTGGTGTTCTGCACCGGCGCGGCAGTGCTGGTGTTCCTGAACATCCCGGAGCTGGCCTGGCTGGCCTGGGCGCTCGTGGTGCTGGCGGTGACCGCCGCCATCGACCTCGTGTGGGTCGCGCACCGCAAGCGCCGCGGCGAACCGGGCTGAGCCCGGCGCGTGTCGTGACCAGCGGCGGTGGGTACTGCGGGGGCGTGGATCTCGTCGAGGAGACGCCCTTCCGGTTCCGGATCGAACCGCACGATCCGATGCGGGTGCCCGGTGTGGTGTTCGCATCGCGGCAGCTGCTGCCGCCGAAGAGCGACGGTTCGCTGGACCAGGTGGTGAACGTGGCCGCCCTGCCGGGCATCGTCAGCGCCTCCTACGCGATGCCCGACATGCACTGGGGCTACGGCTTCCCGATCGGCGGGGTCGCCGCCACCGACGTCGAGGCCGGCGGGGTGGTCTCGCCAGGCGGCGTCGGGTTCGACATCTCCTGCGGGGTGCGGCTGCTGGCCGCCGACCTGGAGCGCTCGGAGTTCCACCGGGTGGCCGAGAAGGTCATGAACGGGCTCAGCCGGGCCACCCCGCGCGGAGCGGGCCGGGGCGCCGTGTGGCAGCTGTCCCGCGACGGCCTCGACCGGCTGCTCGAAGAGGGCTCCCGCTACGCGGTCGAGCGGGGCTGGGGGACGCAGCGCGACCTGGACCGCTGCGAGGACGGTGGCGCGATCGCCGACGCCCAGCCCGGCCGGGTGAGCGTCCGCGCGCGGGACCGCGGGCTCGGCCAGGTCGGCAGCCTCGGTTCGGGCAACCACTTCCTCGAGGTGCAGGCCGTCGACGAGATCTACGACGAGGGCATCGCCGGAGCTTTCGGGCTCCGCCCCGACCAGGTGTGCGTGATGATCCACTGCGGGTCGCGCGGGCTGGGCCACCAGATCTGCACCGACCACGTGCGGCGGATGGACGAGACCATGGCCGACCGCGGGATCTCGGTGCCGGACCGGCAGCTGGCGTGCGCGCCCGTCGACTGCTCGGCGGGCCGGGCCTACCTGGGTGCGATGGCCGCGGCGGCGAACTACGCCCGGGCGAACCGGCACGTGCTCGGCGTGGCCGCCGGCGAGGTCCTGCGGGAGGTGACCGGTCGCGGTCTCGACCTCGTCTACGACATCTCGCACAACCTCGCCAAGCTCGAACAGCACGAGGTCGCCGGACACCGCCGGACGCTGTGCGTGCACCGCAAGGGCGCGACCCGGGCGCTGCCGCCCGGCCACCCGGAGCTCCCGCCGGGGCTGCGGGAAGCCGGGCAACCGGTGCTCATCCCCGGCTCGATGGGCACCGCTTCCTACGTGCTCGCCGGCGTTCCCGGCGGCGACGCGTTCCACTCGACCTGCCACGGCGCAGGCCGCCTGCAGAGCCGCCACCAGGCCGTTCGCACGACCGATGCGCACCAGCTGCGGCGGGAGCTGGAGCGCGACGGCATCGTGGTGCGCGGGAGTTCCGCGCGCGGCCTGGCCGAGGAAGCACCGACCGCCTACAAGGACGTCGACGCGGTGGTGGCCGTGGCCGAGGGTGCCGGGCTGTGCCGGAAGGTGGCCAGGCTGGTGCCGTTGGGCGTGGTGAAGGGGTGAGCGCCGGGTTCCGCTACCTGCCGCACACCGCCGACATCCGGTTCGAGGCGTGGGGAACCACCCGCGACGAGTGCCTCGCGCAAGCCGCCCGCGCTCTGGTGGACTCCTTCGTCGACAGCTCGGCCGCAGCCCCGGCTCGGACCACGACCGTCGAACTGGACGGCGGGGACGAGCAGGTGCTGCTCGCCGTGCTGGACGAGATCATCTACCGGCTCGACGCCGAGGACACCGTCCCGCAGGACCTCGACGTCCGGACCACACCGGCCGGCATCGCGCTCACGTTGTCCGAAGTGGACACCGATCAGGTGGAGTTCACCGGCGCGACGCCGAAAGCGATCTCCCTGCACGGGTTCTCCTTCGTCCACGACGACGACGGCTGGCGCTGCGCCGTCACCGTGGACGTGTGATCACTGCACGTCGGCGACGAAACGCAGGTAGCGAGCAGCGGAGCGCTGGACGATCTGGTCCGCACCGGCCGGGATCACCGCGTCCCACCAAGCACCGTAGAGCGCCTCGAAGCGGTACGGCTCCAGGATCCCCGCCGCCCGGCGAACCACGCTCGGCCGCTCGGGGATGAGGTTCGGGTAGCTGTACATGAACGCCACGTGGGTGCGGTCCGGGATGACCTGCACGATGTCGCCGCTGAACAGCGCACCGCCGCCGCTGTCCCAGTGCAGCACCGTGCCGCCCGCGAAGTGCACGCCGAGGTTGATCAGCGTCAGCCCGGGCGCGAGCTGCTCGGTGGTGCCCTCCCACAGCCGGATCGCCGGATCCGGGCGACCGATCCACTGCTGGTCGCTCGCGTGCAGGTGCACCGGCACGTCGAAGACGTGGGCCCACTCGACCATCGTGGTGTAGTAGTGCGGGTGGCTGATCGCGATCCCGTCCAGGCCGCCGAGATCGCCGATGGTCTTGATGATCTCGTCGTCCAAGTAGGACACGCAGTCCCACAGGAAGTTCCCGGCCTCGGTGCGCAGCAGCAGCGCGCGCTGACCGATGGCGAACCGCGGCTCGCAGCCGATGCCCAGCACGTCGCCCTGCTCGCGGATGAGCGCGGTGCGCTCCCCCGCCCGCACCGCCTCCAGGTCGGTCCACTGCTGGCCGTCCAGCGGGACGTACTGGCGTTCGTCCTCGCAGATGGGGCAATCGGATCGCGGCCGGGAGTACTGCGTGCCGCAGGTCGCGCAGATCGGCAGTGGAGTCGCTGACATGGCGGTCGGTCCTCTCGCACGAGTCGCAGACCGCCAGCCTAGCGTTCGCACCTCCCCTGAGCTGGTGGAGAATTCGCGGTGCACGCCGGTGCCGCAGCGGACGTGCACCGCGAATTCCCGTTCAGAGCCGCAGCGCCGGCCAGTCCGCGGTGTCCCGCAGCAGCTGGCGGTCGTGGGTGGCGATCACGACCGCCGCCGAGGTCGCCGACAGCGCCTCGGTCAGCTCGTCGACGAGCCTCGCCGACAGGTGGTTGGTCGGCTCGTCCAGCAGCAGGACGTGCGGGCGCACGGCCAGCGCGATCGCCAGCTGCAGCCGGCGCTGCTGCCCGATCGACAACTCCGCAACCGGTCGGCCGAGCGCGGCGGAAGGCAGCAATCCGAGCTCCGACAGCGCAACCCCGGCCGACGTGCCGAGCCCGGCGACAGCCGCCTCGTACTCCTCGTGCGCGGTCCGCCGCGCGGGAACCGGCGATTCCTGCGGCAGCCACGCGACCCGCGCCGCGGGTTTGCGCTGCACGACACCGGACGTCGGCTCGATCGCCCCGGCGAGCACGGCCATCAGGCTCGACTTCCCAGCCCCGTTGCGACCGGTGATCACCAGCCGGTCCCGGGACTGCAGGAGCAAGGACCAGGACTGCGCCAACCGGCCATGCAGCGTCACACCGTCGGCACGCAGCAGCGGCACGCCCGGCATGTCCCCCAACTCCGGGGTCTGGAACCGCAGCGGTGGCGCGGGCACGTCGACGCGGTGCGCGGCCAGGTCTTCCTGCCTGCGGTGAACCGCGCGGACGAGCCCCGGTGCGCGGGTGGCGCGGGTGTGCTTGCCGGTTCCCTTGTCCGGCCGCCAGCCGGTGGACAGGCGGTTCTGCGCCGCCGACAGGTCGTCGGCCAGCCGCTGGTGCTCGCGCTGCTGCGCGCGGTGCTCCTGCTCCCAGCGCTCGCGTTCGGCCTGGTGACCTTCCTGGTATCCGGCGTACCCGCCGCCGTAGACGCGAGGGCGCCCGTCCCTGCTGGGTTCGAGATCGAGCACCGCGGTCACCACGTCCTTGAGCAGCGCCCGGTCGTGGCTGACCAGCACCACTGCGCCGGGGTGCTCGCGCAGCCGCGCGGTGAGGTGCTCCAGCCCGCCGGAGTCCAGGTGGTTGGTGGGCTCGTCGAGCAGCAGCAGGTCGTGCCCGGCGCCGAGCAGGCAGGCCAACCGGACCCGGTAGCGCTGCCCCACCGACAGGGTCGCGAGCGGCCGGTCGCGGTCCGCGACCGCTCCGAGCGCGGCCAACGAGATCTCGACCTGGCGGTCCGCGTCCCAGGCGTTCAACACCTCCGCCGCGGCCAGGGCCTCCGCGTAGCGCTCCTCAGCGCCCGGATGCCCCTCGACCAGCGCATCGGTGGCCGCATCCAGGTCGTGCAGGACGCGGCGCACCTCGGCGAGTTCGAGATCGATCAGATCGCCCACGGTGCGCGCCGGGGTCACCGGGATCTCCTGGTCGGCGACGCCGATGGTGCCGACCCGGTGCACGGTGCCCCGGTCCGCGGTCAGCTCCCCGGCGAGCACCCGGATCAGCGTGGTCTTGCCGGTGCCGTTCTCGCCCACCACGCCGAGCCGGTCGCCGGCGGAGACCGCCAGGTCAACGCCGGTCAGGACGGGTCGCCCGCCGCGGACGAGGTGCACTCCGGCGGCGGTGAGGTGCGCTCGCGCGCGAGCAGGTAGTTCAGTGCGGATGGACATGTTTCCTCCGAGAGCGGATCCCCCGCGGCACGGCAGAGCGCAGCCCTGGGCCAGCGGTGGGATCCGAAGAGAAGTGCGTTCAACGACCGGCGTGCTCAAGCGCGGACGTGCTCATGGCCGTCCAGCGCCGAGGCCGGTGCTCTCACAGGAAGTAGTGGAATCGCACGGCACGACGGTAACAGACCGCCGCTCGGCATCGCGTGTGGTTTTCGACCGGCGCAGACCGCACTCCGGTCGGCAGCGCTAGCGGACGGTGGCGGTCGCGATGGTGACGAAGCTGCCGTCCACGAAGCCCAGGCAGTCGCCCCGGCGGTGGTCGAAGCTCTCGACACCCCCGAGGAACAGCGTGTGATCACCGCCGTCGTACTCGGCCCACGGGGTGCACTCGAACCACGCCGCTGCGTTGGCGAGGCGGGGCGCGTGCTCGCCTTCGGTCCAGACCGGCTCGACGTTGGGCTTGCCTGCGAAGTGCATCGCCACGTCGCGTTGTTCGGCACCGAGCACGTTGACGGTGAACGGCCTGCCGGCCAGCAGCCCGTGCGCGCGGACGGATCGCTGGATCGCGACCAGCACGAGCGGTGGGTCCATCGAGACCGAGGTGAACGAATTCACCGTCAGGCCATGCCGTTTCGTCGCGCCGGTGCCGTCGAGGCCGTCGAAGGTGACCACCGCGACTCCGGTGGCGAACCGGCCCAGGCAGCCGCGGAACTGCTGCGCCGGCAGCCGGCGCCGGGACTCGGTGGACAGCCGGCGGATCTCATCGGTTGCGGTCATCGGCGATCGCTCCTGCGTCACGTCGTCGTGGCCGCCGGCCACCCGGGCACGGCGGGAAGGTGCCGACGACGTTAGGGATCGGCTGGAACGCGGGGCAACGGACGAACGCGGTGTTCAGAGGCCTGTGCGGTGGTTGCACAGACTCGTGCAGCCGTGGGACAGCGCGCGACTGCCAGGCTGGATTCGACGCGCCCCGGATCCGGTTCGGCTCCATCTGGTGGCGGGAGTTGACAGCCAGTGCAGGGCTCCTGCACCACAGCGAACGTCGGCCCGACGAGCTACCGCCCCGAGGTCCGAGCGAGTGACGATGACCGCGCCGATGGACGTCGGCGCCCTGACCGGCGCACGCCTCAACGAGGAGACGCAGATGCCAGACATCGGGATCATCGGAGCCGGCACCGCGGGCCTGCACCTCGCGCTGCTGCTCCAGCAGGCCGGAGTTCCCACCCGGATCTACACCAACCAGACCGCCGAGCAGGTGGCTTCGGGACCACCGCAGAACAGCGTCTCGCACCACGCCCCGACGATCGCCCGCGAGAGCGCGATGGGGGTGAACTTCTGGCCGACCGAGGAGTACGGCTACCAGGCCCACTTCCACCACCTCAACGTGCCGGGCGGCCCGCCGGTGTTCCGCGGGGACTTCCTGCGGCCCTCCCGGGTGCTCGACTACCGGATCTACCTGCCGCGGCTGATGGCCGAGTACGAGGAGCGCGGCGGCACCATCGAGCAGCGCTCGGTCGAACCACCTGATTTCGAGCAGCTGGCCCGCCGGCACGACCTGATCGTGGTCGCGGCCGGGAAGCGCTCGTTCGCCGAGTACTTCGGCGAACGCCCGGACGTCTCCCCCTACGCCAGGCCGCAACGGCACTTGGCAGTGGGTTTCTGGGACGGCGTGGCGCAGACCGAACCGCGCGCGGTGACGATGAGCATCTCCCCCGGTCACGGTGAACTGCTGGACCTGCCGATCACGACCTTCGACGGCTGGGCCAGCGCGCTGCTGTGCGAGAACGTCCCGGGCGGCGATCTGGAAGTCCTGATGACGCAGAAGGAATCCGACGATCCCGACGCCTACCGCAACCTGGTGCTGGAGAAGCTCAAGGAGCACCACCCGACGGTCTACGAGCGCATCGACCAGTCCCGGTTCAAGCTGATGCGTCCCGGCGACATCCTGCAGGGCGCGGTCCGGCCGGTCGTGCGCGAGGACTACCGGCTGCTCGAGGACGGCACCGTGGTGCTGGCGCTGGGCGACGCGCACTGCACGGTCGACCCGGTCACCGGTCAGGGCGCCAACTCCGCCTCGTTCGAGGCCCAGGTGGCCGCGGACGCCATCATCGAGGACGGCGTGGTCGACGAGCGCTTCGCGCAGAAGGTCGCACTGCGCCGGCGGGAACGCGTCGACGGGCTCAGCACCTGGGTGAACACCATGATTTCCACGCCGTCTCCACCGCACCTGCAGAAGCTGCTCGGAGCGATGGCCCAGATGCGCACGCTGTGCGACGAGTTCACCGAGAACTTCAGCTACCCGCATCGCAACGGTGACATGGTGGCCACGCCGGAACGGGTGGACGCGGCGATCGCCCGGCACGCCGGGATCGGCAGCGACCCCACCGGCAGGAAGGCGATCTGATGCACAAGCTCGTGGTCCTCTACCCGCATCCGACCGATCCGGTGGCGTTCAAGTCCTACTACGAGAGCACCCACCTGCCGCTGGCCGCGCAGCTTCCGGGCATGCTGGACTGGCGCTACAGCCTGGATGTGCGCGCCGAACCGGGGAGCCCGTACTTCGCGGTATTCGAAGCCGACTTCGCCGACGCCGAGGCGCTGGCCGCAGCGATGTCCTCGCCGCAGGGCAAGGCCGTGCAGGACGATGTGCCCAACTACGCCACCGGTGGCGCGGTCGTGATCGACTACCCGGTCGTCGCGCGCTGATCGGGCACGAGCTTCGACCGCCGGGTTTCGCCGTGCCGGGCGTCCACCAGCGCGGCGCGGCGAAACCCGCTGGGAGCCATGCCGACGTGCTGGCGGAAGGTGCGCGAGAAGTGCGAGGCGTCCGGATAGCCCCAGCAGGCCGCGATCTCGGCGATGGACCGGTGCGCGTGCATCGGGTCGCTGAGCTCGCGGCGGATGGCCTCGATCCGCTGCTCCCGGATCCACGCCGAAACGGTGGTGCCCTGCCGGTGGAACAGCACGTGCAGGTGCCGGGTGGAGATGTAGACCGCGCGGGCGATGCTGTCCGGGTTCAGCTCGCTGTCGCCGAGGTTGTCCAGGATGTGCTCCCGGATCCGCAGCATCAGCGACAGCCGCTCCCGGTCGCCCTCGGTGGCGCGGGCGAGTGCGGCGGTGCTCAGCAGCGCGGAGATCAGCTCCACGGCGGTGTGCACCACCCGCGCGGCCGCGGGGCCCTCCAGCGAGGCGAAATCGCTGGAGATCTCGGTCAGGAGCGGGGTGACGATCCTGGTCAGGCTTTCCTCTGCGCCCAGGGAGATCGCGGTGATGGCGCGGACGTGATCGGGGCTGGGGTCGATCAGGTCGCGCGGGAACATGATCACCACCGTGTCGACCGGGTCGGCGAAGCGGAGCGAGTAGGGGCGCGCGGTGTCGTAGACGCTGATGCTGCCCGGCAGCATCAGCGCCGTCCGGTTGTCCTGCACCAGTTCGCCGGTGCCGGCCAGCATCAAGGTGATCTTGTAGAACAGGCGTTCGGAGGCGTCGATGAGCGCCGGGGTGCGGTGCACCTCGTGCGGCGTGACCCGCAGCCGGGAGAAGAACACGTCGCCGATGACCCGGCCGCGTATGGTGCCCGCGAACCGGCCGTCGCTGAGGTCGTCGACGACCAGCGGCACGAAGGAGGACGACACCACCCGCTGCCAGGCGAGCACCGATTCGGTCGCGAACGCGACCGGAGGCAGGGCGGCCCCGACCCGGGGGCCGGTGACCTGTGACGATGCGGTCATGCGCCCTCCTTCGACCTCGACCGATCACTTGGAATCTAAACCGCGCGGCGTCGTTCCGCGCCAGCACCGGGCCGGGCGGGCCGCGCGGCCACCGTCATCAACCGCTGATCACCTTCGGCACTGCGACCGCCTTGAGCTGCGCATCTGTTCGCTCCTCCGCCGCACGCGCCGATTCTCGCCGGAATGCCGCGCTCAGACCTTGTCCTGGAACGCACGTCGCTGAGCACTGCGCGCAGACTTGTCCCCGACGCTCCTCGCCCTGGCAGCGGTTCGCCCCCCGCCTGCGCTGTTCGACCACACGCGCGGGGTGTCGTGGCTAGCATGGCTTGGGCGGCCTGCGGGCCGTCCTCGTCCGTCGGCCATCGCCCCGGCAGGAGCTGGGGAAACCCACCCAGGAAGCGCCCATGTGCCGCAGCATCAAGACCCTTCGCCCGCCCTACGCCGACGAGGTCACCGAGGGTGACGTCCGCGCGGCCGCGTTGCAGTACGTCCGCAAGATCTCCGGCTTCCGCCAGCCCGCCGCGCACAACGCCGAGGCGTTCGACCAGGCGGTCGACGAGATCGAGCAGGCCACCGCGAAGCTGCTCGCGTCGTTGCAGGTCCGCGGCCAGAACCGCACCGCATGAGCACTGCCTTCACCCACCGGATCCGCGTCCGGTACAGCGAGTGCGATCAGCAGGGCGTGGTGTTCAACGCCCACTACCTGTTCTTCTACGACGTCGCCGTCATCGAGCTGTTCCGCGCCCGGCTCGGGTCCTGGCAGGAGCTGGTGGAGCGCGGCGTGGACCTCGTCGTCGCCGAAACGCGGCTGCGCTACCGGGAGCCCGCCCAGTTCGACGACGAGATCGACATCTCCCTGCCGATCTCCCACCTGGGCACCACCAGCCTGGTCGTCGCGCCGCAGTTCCACCGCGACGGCCGCCTCGTCGCCGACGGCGAAGTCCGGCACGTGTTCGTCGATCCGGTCTCCAAGAAGAAGACCCCGATGCCCGACGACGTCCGCAGCGCTCTTTCCCCTTGACCCGACCAGCTCCCCGGACTTCCGCGGCCACCCCGACTACTTGACGCAGCATGACAAGTACTTGCTATCGTCCGTCAAGTAGCCGGGAGGAGCCGTGATGCCGGACGAACGAGCAGAGCTGACCGAAGAGCTGCGTCGGCTCGTGACCGCTCGACTGCTCGACCCGTTGAGCATCCTGCTCGAATCCGATGCGGCGACCGCAGAACTGCAACGACAGGTCGAACAGGACGCCGCGAAGTGGGCCGCGACGATGCTCGGCTCCGACGAGCAGGCCGCCGTGCACACCTGCGCACGAGTGCTGGCCGCGCTCTTCCCCGGCGACGGCCCCTTCGATCCGCCGGATCGCTGGTGGCGCACCCCTCTCGGACGGGTCGTCGCGCGCCGCATCGGCCATCCCGGCACCGACCACGTGTCCTTCTCCACCGCGGGGGCGATCCTGGGCATCACCCGGCAGGGCGTGCACGACCTGGTCGGGCGCGGGAAGCTCGATCGCCACCCGGACGGCGGCGTGCGCACCACGTCGATCCGCGCGCGACTCGCCCAGATCTCCGGAGGTACCAGGTGAACGACGTCCTGATCGATTCCGCCACTGCGCGCATCGCCGCCCACGACCACGGCGGGAACGGGCCCGCGGTCCTGCTGCTGCACGGTGCGGGCGGAAACCTGTTGGCGTGGAAGCACTTCGCGCCGCTGCTCACCGCTGATCACCAGGTGATCTCGGTGGACCTGCGCGGCCACGGGC
>NZ_JBEOVY010000093.1:0-22850 GCF_040295745.1 Saccharopolyspora sp. NPDC002686 | reverse complement strand
CCACTCCGACCAGCTGGCGGGGATCACCACGCCGACGCTGGTGCTCGTCGGCAGCGAGGACGTCGTGTCGCTGCAGCAACCCAAAGTGCTCACGGGTCTGGAACCGGGCGTCAGTGCCAGGTGGATTGGAGGGCCTTCTGCAGGGCATCCGGTTGTTGGGAGCGCTTGGTCGTCATCGTTGTCGGGCCGGTCTCCGGGGTTGGCTTGGGCAGCGGGTCGCACTTGGTGTCCGGGCCGTTGCCCGGTTGGCGCGGTGGGAGCTTGCCCGTGGCCAGGTAGTCCGCGATCTGGTCGTCCAGGCAGGTGTTGCCGCTCAAGGAGCCCGAGTGGGTCGTGCCGCCGGGGAGGCTGATCAGGCTGGCGCCGGGGAAGCGCTTGCGGGCTTCCAGGGCTCCCGGGAACGGGGTTGCCGCGTCCAGCTCTTCGCTGATCAGGAGGGCGCTGTCGACCTTGCTGCCGTCCACCTCGACCGGCTTGCCGGGCTTGGCGGGCCAGGACAGGCACGGGGCGTTGTACCAGGTGTTGGACCAGGTTTCGAACGGCGCCTTCTCGTGGATGTCCCAGCTGTCCTGGCGCCACTGCTCCCAGCTCTGCGGCCACTTCACGTCGGTGCACTGGACCGCCAGGTAGACCGCGAAGCCGTTGTCGTCGCCCGGCGTGTTGGAGCCGTCGTAGATCTTCTTCAGCGTCTCCCAGTCGCCGTTGTGCACCCAGCCCGCGAAGGCCTTGGCGCGGCTGTCCCACGCCGACTGCGAGTAGCCCGCGGTCAGGAACACGTCGACCCACTCGTCGGGCCCGATCACGCCACCAGCGGGTTCTTTGTCGAGTGCGGCCTGCTGCTCGTAGAACAGCTTCTCCACGTCCGCACCGGTCTTGCCCAGGTGGTAGACGTCGTCGTGCTCGGCGACCCAGTCGAAGAAGATCTTGATGTTGCGGTCGAAGGCCACGTCCTGGTTCAGGTTCGCGTCGTACCAGACGTCCTCGACGTTCACCACGCCGTCCATCACCACGCGCCGCATCCGGTCCGGGTGCAGGGTGCCGTAGACCTGGCCGAGGTAAGTGCCGTAGGAGAAGCCGTAGTAGTTGATCTGGTCAGCACCCAGCGCCTTGCGGATGCTGTCCATGTCCTCGACGGTGTCGGTGGTCTTGACGTGCTCGAGGAGCTTGCCGTTGTTGCCGCAAGCGCGGGCGTATCCCCCGGAGCGGTCCAGCCAGGTCTTCTCCAGCTCCGGCGTCGTGGGCACGTAGTTCGGCCGGTCGTAGGAGAAGTAGTTCGGATCGCAGGAGATCGCCGGCAGGCTCGAGCCGACGCCGCGCGGGTCGAAGCCGATCCAGTCGTAGGCGGCGCCTGCGCCCTTGGGCACGTACGCGCCGAGCGTGGACAGGCTCAGCCCGGAACCGCCCGGGCCGCCCGGGTTGACCAGCATGACGCCCTGGTACTGGTCGTCGGGCACGGTGTGCTTGATCCGGGAGACCGCGAGCGAGATCTGCTCGCCCGCCGGGTCGGCGTAGTCCATCGGGACCTGCAGCATCCCGCACTCCGCGCCGGCCTTCTGCAGGTCCTCGTCGGAGCACTGACCCCATTGGATCGGCGTCGGGTCGAACCCAGGTGGTGCCGGAGCCGCGCTCGCGGCCACCGGTGACAGACCTGCGAGCAGCCCGACCGCCATCGCAGCGGTGACGACTTTTCTCACGAATGTCCCCGTCCGTCCGGTTGTGCCCACTACCAGCGGTGAGCAATGTGGACAGTAAAGGGGATCAGCCGCGCGGTGGCCGCATGCTTGGCGAGAATTGGTCTACCCGGGGGAATTTCGGCGTGGGAGCTGCGCTCGATCGCCCGCGCAGCGTGATCGTGCCGTTACCAGGGGCGATCGGGTCCGATGTGGAGGCCCTGCTGAAAGGCCGCCCGGATGCGGCTGATCGGAGGAATCAGCCGCACGGTTCCAGTCCTCGCGCGCGGGTGAGCGGAGACCGCTCTGCGCCGGGCGATCGGACGCCGATCAGGGGCGCCAGGGGCTGGGTTTGTCCGTGGCCGGGCGGGTGGGGTCGAGGTGGTGCGGTGCGCCGAGTTCGCCGGTGCGGAGGGTGGTCAGGCCTTCGGCGATGGCGCGCATGATGCGGTCGCGGGCCCGGGCCGCGTCGCCGACCCGGTCGGCGGAGAGGTCGCTGAGGTCGACCGGGGATCCGAAGTGGACCCGCAGCCTCGGCCGGCGGCGGACCGCGCGCAGCCACGAGGAGAAGAGGATCCACAGGTCGCGGGCGCTTTCCACGGTGACCATGCCGTAGCACATCGCCTCGTGGGCACCCCACTGGCTGATCGGCACCACGGTCGCGCCGGAGGCCAGCGCCATGCGGGCCACGCCGGTCTTCCCGCGCTCCGGCCACATGTCCGGTTCGAGGGTGATGCGGCCCTCCGGGTACAGCAGCACCGGGTGATCGTCGCTGGTCAGCGCGGCGACCGCCTTGCCCATCGCCTCGGCCGCCGTGGCCTTGCCGCGGTCGACGCGGACGTGGCGGCAGCGGCGCAGCAGGCCGCCCAGCACCGGGGTCTCGAACAGACCGGCGGTGGCCATGAAGCGGGGCGCCAACCTGCGCGTCCGGCAGGCCGCGATCAGGACCAGCGGGTCCAGGTTGCCGATGTGGTTGGCGGCCAGCAGCAGCGGCTTGCCGCGCAGCTCGTCCGGCACGTCACCGGTGACCTCCAGGCGGCCGGTGACGGCGACGACGGCGCGATCCACCCGCATCAGCGCACGCCACAGCAGCGGCGCGGCGCGGAACAGCTTCTCGCGGTCGGTTCGGCGTGTCGGCTCGTGCTGACCGGACGGGAGGGCAACCATGATGTTCGAGGATCTCACGCCAGGTGCCCCGTTCGGGGCACAACACCCGAGAAAACGTCCGAACCGCCATCTGCAGTGGCTGTTGTGACCGGAGGGACGGGTGCGGATACCGTGTGGGGCATGGCGAGCCGGACATCGAACGGGGGACGTGGCTCGGCGCGCAGCAAGAGCGCCACCAAGAGTAGCGGCTCCGGATCCCGCAGTGGCGGATCGACTCAGAGCAAGTCCCGCGCGAAGTCGGGCACCAGCAGCCGGAAGAGCACGGCGAAGCCGCGCGGCTCGACGCATGCGCCGCGCCGGCAACCGGCGAAGCGCAGCACGCGGTCCCGCGGTGGCGGGGGAGTGGCGCGCGGCGTCGGCAGCGTGGTGCGGGCGATGGGCAAGACCCGGGAGCTCGACCCGGCGCACCGGCGCGACGGACTCGCGCTGATCTTCCTGGCCACCGCCGTCATCGCCGCCGCGGGCGTGTGGTGGCAGGCCGGTGGTCCCGTCGGGCACGGGTTCGACCTGGCGCTGCGCTCGGTCATCGGTTCGGCCGCGGTGGTGCTGCCGCTCGTGCTGCTGGTCACCGCGATCCTGCTGATGCGCACCGAGAGCACCGCCGAAGCACGGCCGCGGGTGGTGATCGGGTCGCTGCTGCTGATCCTCAGCACGCTCGGTGTCCTCCACATCGCAAAGGGTTCCCCGCTGGAACCGGAGAAGTGGCCCGAGGCCGGGGGTGCGCTCGGATTCGTCGCGGGCGGACCGCTGGAGTACGGGCTCACGCCGTGGGTCGCCGTGCCTGTCCTGGTGCTGTTCGGGCTGTTCGGGTTGCTGGTGCTCACCGGCACTTCGGTGCGCGACATCAGCGACTGGATGCGCGGCGTCGGGTACGAGGACGAGGACGACGAGCTCGCCGAGCCGAAGAAGAGGTCGAAGCGGGCGAAGGCGGAGGACGCGGAGCCGACCGACGTCAAGCTGCGCCGTCCGTCGCGGCGGCGTCAGGCGGCGATGGCCGAGGACCAGGACCCGCAGCTGTCGCTCGAAGACGTGCCGGAGGAGCCGGCACCGGCGCCCAAGCCGAAGGCCGCCGCTGCCGCGGTGCCGGCCCAGTCCGCGCCGGAGAAGCCGAAGAAGAGCGACAAGCCGCAGATCAGCCGCAGCGTCGAAGGCGACTACAACCTGCCGCCGCTGGACGTGCTCACCGACGGCGAACCGCCGAAGAACCGCAGCCGCGCCAACGATCAGATGATCGAGGCGATCACCGCGGTGCTCGAGCAGTTCAACATCGACGCGCAGGTCACCGGCTTCACCCGCGGCCCGACCGTCACCCGCTACGAGGTCGAGCTCGGGCCGGGCGTGAAGGTCGAGAAGATCACCGCGCTGACCAAGAACATCGCCTACGCGGCGGCCACCGACAACGTGCGGCTGCTGGCGCCGATCCCCGGCAAGTCCGCGGTCGGCATCGAGGTGCCCAACACCGACCGCGAGATGGTGCGCCTCGGCGACGTGCTGCGCTCCGACCAGGCGACCAAGGACGGTCACCCGCTGGTGATGGGCCTGGGCAAGGACATCGAAGGCCACATGGTCACCGCGAACCTGGCCAAGATGCCGCACCTGCTGGTCGCCGGTTCCACCGGTTCCGGTAAGTCCAGCTTCGTCAACTCCATGCTGGTGTCGCTGCTGGCGCGGGCGACGCCGCAGGAGGTCAGGATGATCCTGATCGACCCGAAGATGGTGGAGCTGACGCCCTACGAAGGCATCCCGCACCTGATCACGCCCATCATCACCCAGCCGAAGAAGGCCGCCGCCGCGCTGGCCTGGCTGGTGGAGGAGATGGAGCAGCGCTACCAGGACATGCAGGCCAACCGGGTGCGGCACATCGACGACTTCAACAAGAAGGTGAAGTCCGGCGAGATCACCGCCCCGCTGGGCAGCGAGCGCGAGTACCGGCCGTACCCGTACATCCTGGCCATCGTCGACGAGCTCGCGGACCTGATGATGACCGCGCCGCGCGACGTCGAGGACGCCATCGTGCGCATCACGCAGAAGGCGCGGGCCGCGGGCATCCACCTGGTGCTGGCCACCCAGCGGCCGTCGGTGGACGTGGTGACCGGTCTGATCAAGACCAACGTGCCGTCCCGGCTGGCGTTCGCCACCTCGTCGCTGACCGACTCGCGGGTCATCCTCGACCAGCCCGGCGCCGAGAAGCTGATCGGCATGGGCGACGCGCTGTACCTGCCGATGGGGGCGTCGCGGCCGGCTCGCGTGCAGGGCGCGTTCGTCGCCGACGACGAGATCCACCGGATCGTCTCGTTCGCCAAGGACCAGGCCGACCCGGAGTACACCGACGGGGTCACCGCGGCCAAGGCGGCGGACAAGAAGGAGATCGACTCCGACATCGGCGACGACCTGGACGTGCTGCTGCAGGCCGCGGAGCTCGTGGTGACCAGCCAGTTCGGTTCGACCTCGATGCTGCAGCGCAAGCTGCGGGTCGGGTTCGCCAAGGCCGGGCGGTTGATGGACCTGCTGGAGTCGCGCGGCGTGGTCGGCCCGTCGGAGGGTTCGAAGGCGCGCGAGGTCCTGATCAAGCCGGACGAGATGGAGAACGCGCTGTACGCGATCCGCGGTGGGCCTTCTCCCGACGAGGACGAATGATTTCCGCTGGTCGTGGCTCGTGAGTACTTCGGGGTGCCATAGCGCCCCGAAGTACTCACGAGCATTCAGCGGACGGCTTCGTTCTTCGCGTTTTCACCAGCATTTTCCGATCGCTTTCCCATTTGATTCGCGCTACTCCGAATGCGCTCACCGGATTGCGCTGAATGGAATTCTCGCACGGTCCGAATTTCACGATCTTTGAGATAGTCTCCGGCGCGCTGACGGTATTGATCCCGCCGCGATTTCGTGAGGTTCGCGCATGCTGGTCCGGAAATTACGCGCTGTTCTGTCCGTTTCGCTGTCGGTGCTGCTGCTGGTCGGGTTCCAGCAGCTGGCGACCGGCGATCCGGGGCCCGGCGTCGAACCGTCCGATGTGGACCGCGGTGAGCTGGTGCGGGAAGGCGGCAGCAGCTATCCCCGGTTGGTGCGGCTGCAGAACTCCGGCGATGCGAACGGTCGGGTGCTGGTCAGCATGACGACCTACGCGGACAAGGCGGGTTTCGCCGTCATCTACGGCAGCGACGACGACGGCACCACCTTCGAGCCCGTCGGCGAGATCCGCGACCCGGAAGGCGCGGACGAGAAGGGGATGTGCTGCTCGACGCTGTACGAACTGCCGCAGCAGGTCGGTGACATGCCCGCCGGGACGCTGCTGTGGGCGGGCACCGCCGGCGTCGGCGCGGATCCCGAGGAGCGGCGCAGCAGCATCCGCCTGTGGCGCAGCGACGACCACGGCAAGACCTGGAACTTCCTGTCCACCATCGTGCAAGCCCCGCAGGGACCGGGCGTCTGGGAACCGGAGTTCACCGTTTCCGAGCAGGGCGACCTGGTGGTCTTCTACTCCGACGACGGCGATCCGAAGCACGACCAGAAGATGGTCCAGATGCGCTCCGCCGACGGCCGGAACTGGACCGATCTGCGCGAGACGATCGTGAACGACAAGTTCACCGTGCGGCCCGGGATGGCCGGTGTGCGGAAGCTGCCGGACGGCACGTACGTGATGGGCTACGAGGTCTGCAACTACGACCCGGTGCACGTCTGCACCATCTGGACGCGGAAGTCCCAGGACGGTTGGGACTTCGGCGACCCGTACGACCTGGGCACCGAGGTCGTGTCGGACACCGGCGGGCAGCCGCTGGGCACGCCGACCATCGCCTGGGCGCCGGGCCCGAACCCGAACGGCCGGATCCTGCTGGCCTACCAGATGCTGGCCAACGAGGGCGGCGGCTGGGCACCGGGCAACGGGCGCACGCTGATGGTCAACGACGACCCGTCCGACCTGAGCCGCGGTTGGCGGGAGATCCCGTCGCCGGTGCAGATCAGCTACAACCAGGGCAGCGTGTGCCGGAACTTCAGCCCGACGCTGCTGCCGACCCGCGACGGCAAGTCGGTCATCCACGTCACCACGGACTTCGAGAAGTACATCGGCGGCCCCTGCGAGGCCTTCCACGCCACGGGCCCGATCGACGGCGCCACGACCGCCGCACCGCCGCAGGTACACCCGATCGACCCGCGCCCCGACCGCTGATTCACCCGTTCGCCACAGCGGCGGTGGCAACCCGGGGCCCGGAGCCGGCGTCCTAGTCCTGAACGACGTCCTCGGGCGAGGAGGCGGACGGCATGGACGTGATGGCGTTGATCGGCCTGTTCTTCGTGGTCGTGATCGTGGGCGGTCTGCTCTGGGACCGGGTCGAGCGCCGGCGAAAGGCGCGCCGTCCGCGGAAGGGCCGCCGGGGTGCTGCGGCCAGCGGCGGATCGGCCATCAGCGGCTACGCCATGGGCTGGGACGGCTCCGCGGGCGGCGGAGACGCGGGCTGCGGCGGGGATTCCGGCGGTGGCGGGGACTCCGGTGGGGGCGGCTGCTGAAGATCCGCCCCCGCCAGGCCCGTCAGCGGCGCAGCGTCGCGTGGGTGTGGTTCAGCTCGGAGATCGAGTGGACGCCGAGCAGCTGGAGGGTGCGGACGATCTCGGTGCGGAGGACGTCCACCGCCTTCTCGACGCCGCGTTCACCACCGGCCATCAGGCCGTAGAGGTAGGCGCGGCCGATCAGGCAGGAGTCGGCGCCCAGGGCGATCGCGGCGACGATGTCCGCACCGCTGGTGATGCCGGTGTCCAGCATGATCTCCGCGCGGTCGCCGATCGCTTCGCGCACCGCGGGGAGCAGCTCCAGCATGGTCGGCGCCCGGTCGAGCTGGCGGCCGCCGTGGTTGGACAGGATCACGCCGTCCGCGCCCAGCTCGACCACGCGGCGCGCGTCGTCGGGGTTCTGGATGCCCTTGACGATCAGCGGACCGTCCCAGAGCTCGCGCAGCCACTCCAGGTCCGAGTAGTTCAGCGACGGGTCGAACATCGCGTTGATCAGGTCGTGCGCGGTGCCCGACCAGTGCTGGAACGACGCGAACGACAGCGGCTCGGTGGTGAGCAGGTTGAACCACCAGGCCGGGTGCATCGCACCGTCCACGATGGTCTTGAGCGTCAGCTCGGGCGGGATGGTCAGGCCGTTGCGGGTGTCGCGCAGCCGCGCACCGCCGACCGGGGTGTCCACCGTCAGCAGCAGCGCCTCGTAGCCCGATTCCTGCGCGCGCTGGACCAGGTCGCGGCTGGCCTCGCGGTCCTTCCACAGGTAGAGCTGGAACCACTTGCGGGCGTCCGGGGCCGCCGCGGCCAGGTCCTCGATCGAGGTGGTGCCCATGGTCGACAGCGCGTAGGGGATGCCGGCGCGTTCGGCGACGCGGGCCACCGCAGGCTCGCCCTCGTGGTTCATCATCCGCGTGAAACCGGTGGGGGCGAAGGAGAACGGCAGCTTCGAAGGGCGGCCGAGGATGGTGGTCGAGGTGTCCACCGACGACACGTCGCGCAGCACCGACGGGCGGAACTCGACGTTGCGGAAGGCGTGGCGCGCGCGGCGCAGGCTGATCTCGGCCTCGGCGGCGCCGTCGGTGTAGTCGAACACCGCGCGGGGAGTGCGCAGGCGGGCGATGGTCCGCAGGTCGGCGATGGAGTGCGCGGCGGACAGCCGACGCCTGGTGGGGTTGAACTGCGGTGGTTTGACCCGCAGGAGAGGACGCAGTTCGGACCAGCGCGGGAGTTGCCGCTTGACCATTCGAGCTCCCTTCGTCGCGCAGCGACGTTACCCCCGCGAACGAGTGCGGTGCGTGTGGTTTTCACCGCAGGAACCCAGCGGCGGCCCGGCCGTCCGAACAGGACAGCCGGGCCGGTGGCGTCAGCTGTTCGGCCCGAGGTGCACGACCTGGCCGGCTGCGTTGATCGCCTGGAACTTCGGCAGCTCGCCCGCGATGGTGGGCAGCTGCTGGATCTGCGCGTGCTCGACGGCTTCGGCGGTGGATCCGCTGACCCCGCCGAACTCCCGCACCGCGAAGTAGTAGATGTTCGCGGTGCCCTTGCAGGCCACGTTGGTCCCGCAGGCCGAGTACATGTCGGCGCGGAAGTTGTCGTCGATCTTGCGGCGGTTGGCCTCGGTGAACCGGTCCTGCTTCTTGTAGTTGCGGTAGCCGAAGTCGTGCCGGTCGCAGCTGGTGCGGAACTTGAAGCCCAGCGGCTCGTCGGGTGACATGGAGCAGCCGTCGGAGGACCAGTCGAGCTGGTCGGCGTGCGGCTGCTCGGCGCGGGTCTGGGTGAAGGCGTCCAGGGACAGCGAGAACAAGTACTCGTCGGTGGTGGCTCGCAGCTCACCGGGGCTGAGGTCGGCGTGCGCGGTGCCGGCGGTGAGCAGCAGCGCCCCGGCGGCGACGGCGCTGGTGACGAGGCCACGGCGAGCAGGGGATCGTTCCACGGCAGGTCTCCTCGGATCCGAAGTGATCACTCACCGTGTTATAGCCGTTACGAGTGATGTTCGCGGGGTACCTGGGCAACCTGCACGAGAAAGGTGGAACCGCCGCCGGGCCGGTCGGTGGCGCCACCGGGGCGTGCGGCCGTCGGTCGGACCAGCCATGCGCGGACCTGATCGGCGTCGACGACGGCGAAGAGCTCAGGTGAGGGTGAGGAGCATTCGGGTGTTGCCGAGGGTGTTGGGCTTGATGTTGGCCAGGTCGAGGAACTCCGCCACGCCCGCGTCGACCGAGCGGCGCATCTCCTCGTAGACCTCGGGGCTGACCGGCGCACCGTCGACGGTCTGGAAGCCGTGGCGGCCGAAGAAGTCCGTTTCGAAGGTCAGCACGAACAGCCGGGGCAGGCCCAGCTCGCGCGCCAGCTCCACCAGCCGGCGCACCAGCCGGTGCCCGATGCCGGAGCCCTTGACCGAGGGGTCGACGGCGACGGTGCGGATCTCGGCGAGGTCCTCCCACAGCACGTGCAGCGCGCCGCAGCCCACGATGCGGGCCGGCTGGTCGGCTTCGGTCAGCTCGGCGACCCAGAACTCCTGGATGTCCTCGTAGAGCGTGACGAGGTTCTTGGCCAGCAGGACCTCACCTGCGTAGGTGTCGACCAGGGCCTTGATCGCCTTGACGTCGGCGATCCGCGCCCGCCGAATTGCTATCGCCGACGACGCATAATCATTCATGGAGGCATAGTAGCGCCGCGGGCCGGTGGATCGCGCATCACGCGCCGAGGTGCAGCAGCATCCGCGTGTTGCCGAGGGTGTTCGGCTTGACGTGCGCCAGGTCGAGGAACTGGGCCACGCCCTCGTCCGGCGAGCGCCTGATCTCGTCGTAGACGTCGGGCGGAACCGGGGTGTCGGCGATCGGCAGGAAGCCGTGGCGGCCGAAGAAGCCGGTCTCGAAGGTCAGCACGAAGATCCGGGCCAGGCCGAGGTCGGCGGCCTCTTCGACGAGCCGGGCGACGATCGCGTGCCCGACGCCGCGGCCCTTGGTCGTCGGGTCGACCGCGACGGTGCGGATCTCGGCGAGGTCCTCCCACAGCACGTGCAGCGCGCCGCAGCCGACGACCTCGCCGCCGGATTCGGCGACCCAGAACTCCTGGACGTCCTCGTAGAGCGTGACGAGTTCCTTGCCCAGCACCACCTTTCCCGCGTAGTGGTCGATCAGCGCCTTGATGGCGCGGACGTCGCGCACTCGGGCCGGGCGGATCTCTACCGGAGCATTCACGTTAGGTAAGCCTAACCACAATGATCGCTGCGGGGTATCGTCGCAGCCGTAATCTCGGCCACGGGCCGGGTGAACGTCTGCTGCGCGAGAAATCGGGGCGAACACCGGGTTCGAGCAGGGTGTCCGCACCCGGACGTTAGGCTCGAGGCATGTCAGCCGAGCAGAATCACCGCCGAGTCGCCATGGTCACGCTCGGTTGCGCGCGCAATGAAGTCGACTCCGAGGAGCTCGCCGGCAACCTGCACAGCCGCGGGTGGGACCTGGTCGACACCGAGGACGCCGCCGACGTCGTGGTCGTGAACACCTGCGGCTTCGTCGAATCGGCCAAGAAGGACTCCGTCGACACGCTGCTCGCCGCCTCCGACACCGGCGCGAAGGTCGTCGCCGTCGGCTGCATGGCCGAGCGCTACGGGTCCGAGCTCGCCGAGCACCTGCCGGAAGCCGACGCGGTGCTGGGCTTCGACCACTACGGTCAGCTCGCCGAGCGCCTCGACGACGTCCTCGAGGGCAAGGCGATCCAGGCGCACAAGCCGCAGGACCGCCGCAAGATGCTGCCGATCAGCCCGGTCTCCCGACCCGCCGCGGCCGCCGACGTCGCGGTGCCCGGCCACGGCTGGGTGCCCGCCGCGCGCGCGGTGGCCCGCCGCCGCCTCGACGACTCGCCGGTCGCCGCGCTGAAGCTGGCCTCCGGCTGCGACCGCCGCTGCTCGTTCTGCGCCATCCCGTCCTTCCGCGGCTCCTTCCTGTCCCGGAAGCCGGAGGAGGTGCTGGGCGAGGCGATGTGGCTGGCCGAGCACGGCGCCAAGGAGCTGTTCCTGGTCAGCGAGAACTCCACCTCCTACGGCAAGGACCTCGCCGATCCGCGCGCCCTGGAGCTGCTGCTGCCGCAGTTGGCCGAGGTCGAGGGCGTCGAGCGCGTCCGCGTCTCCTACCTGCAGCCCGCCGAGACCCGACCCGGGCTGGTGCGCGCCATCGCCGGCACGCCGGGCGTCGCGCCCTACTTCGACCTGTCCTTCCAGCACTCCAGCGAGTCGGTGCTGCGGCGGATGCGCCGGTTCGGCTCCACCGAGTCGTTCCTGGAGCTGATCGCGCAGATCCGCGAGCTGGCGCCGGAAGCGGGCATCCGCAGCAACTTCATCGTCGGCTTCCCCGGCGAGACCGAGGAGGACTTCGCCGAGCTGCAGGACTTCCTCACCCGCGCCCGGCTGGACGCGGTCGGCGTGTTCGGCTATTCGGACGAGGACGGCACCGAGGCTTCCGAGTTCGCCGACAAGCTCGACTCCGACACCGTCGACGAGCGCGTCGAGAAGCTGTCCGACCTGGTCGACGAGCTGATCGCGCAGCGCGCGGAGGACCGCATCGGCACCGAGGTGCGGGTGCTGGTCGAGCGCATCGACGACGACGAGTGCGTCGGGCGTGCCGACCATCAGGGGCCGGAGGTGGACGGCGAGTGCATCGTCGCTGATGCTGGAGAGGTCGGCGTGGGCGATGTGCTGCGCTGCCGGGTCGTGGACAGCGAGGGCGTGGACCTCGTCGTCACCCCGGTGGGGAGCACGCCCGCGGAGGACCGGTCCGGGGAGCAACCATGACGGCCGATGGTGCGTCGTCCGATCCGCAGGTGGTGCGGGCGGAGCCGGTGCCCGTGGTCAACATCGCCAACGCGCTGACCGTGTCCCGGTTGGTGCTGGTGCCGGTGTTCCTGGTCGCCCTGTTCTGGAACGGCGGGCACGACGAGCTGTGGCGCTGGATCGCCACCGGCGTGTTCGCGCTGGCCTCGATCACCGACCGCATCGACGGCGACATCGCCCGCCGCCGCGGCCTGGTCACCGACTTCGGCAAGGTCGCCGACCCGATCGCGGACAAGGCGCTGACCGGTGCCGCGCTGATCGGGCTCAGCATCCTCGGCGATCTCGGCTGGTGGGTCACGCTGGTGATCATCGGCCGCGAGCTGGCCATCACGCTGCTGCGCTTCTGGGTCATCCGGCACGGCGTGATCGCGGCCAGCTACGGCGGGAAGATCAAGACGCTGCTGCAGGCGCTCGCGATCGGCCTGTACCTGCTGCCGTTCGGCGCCTGGGCCGACCTGCCGCGCTGGATCCTGATGGGCGCGGCGCTGCTCGTCACCGTCGGCACCGGGCTCGACTACGTGGTCCGGGCCATCCGGCTGCGCGCGGCGGGGCGGGCGAAGGCCGCCGCATGATCCTGGAGTCGATCGGACTGCCGTTCTCGCAGGTGGGCGAGCTGCTGGACACGCTGCGCAAGCGCGGTGAGACGGTCGCCACCGCGGAATCGCTGACCGCCGGGCTGGTCGCCGCTGCGCTGACCGACGTGCCCGGCGCCAGCGACGTGGTCCGCGGTGGGCTGGTCGTCTACGCCACCGATCTGAAGGCGGAGCTGGCCGGCGTCGACCGCGACCTGCTCGCCGAGCACGGCGCGGTGCACCCGCGGGTCGCGGAGCTGCTCGCCGACGGCGCGCGCACCCGGTGCCGGGCCGACTGGGGCATCGGGCTGACCGGCGTGGCGGGGCCGGATCCGCAGGACGGCGTGGCACCTGGGACCGTGCACCTGGGATTCGCCGGTCCCGGCGGCGCGACCGTGCACTCGGTGCGCTTGGCGGGGGACCGGCACCGCGTGCGGGCTGCGGCCGTTCGGGTGGCTCTGGAACACTTCGCGGACCTCTTGCGTTGATCCGGGAGGGTACCGTGCGCTGGCGGAACGCGGTGTCCTGCGGAACGAGCCCGGTCGATCACCGGACGTTCGCCCTCGGCGGACTTGTCCACGATCGTTCTCGTTCGGGCCGTCGGATGAGTAACGTAGGGAGCGTTCACGCGTGGTGCACGCGGTAGGCGACGAAGGAAGGGAGGCGCGCGATGACCGTATTGTTGCGGGAGGCGGTCGGTGAACGACTGCGCCGCGCCCGGACCGCACAGTCTCGGACGTTGCGGGACGTTTCGCGCGCTGCCCGGGTGAGCCTCGGATATCTCTCCGAGGTCGAACGGGGCCGCAAGGAGGCGTCCAGCGAACTGCTCGCCTCGATCTGCGACGCCCTCGACCTGCCGTTGCCGGAGCTGTTGGTGACCGTGGCCGGTGACCTGGACGAGACGATGGTCGTGCCGTCCGGTGTCGACCGCGCGGCGGATGCGGACCGCTTGGTGCCCAGCTTGATCGGCGCCGAGCTCACCGAGACCGAGCTGGCCCAGCAGCAGCTGGCCGGTGCCGAGGCGGGCGACGGCGAGCCGCGCGCCTGCGCAGACCGCCTGCAGCCGGTGCTCAGCCAGCGCATCAGCGCCCCCGTGCGCAAGCCGGGCGGCGTTGTAGTGGCGGCGTAAGGCCTCGTCAGGCAGGGTCGGGACTCGAAAAGAAGACGTCTGGTCGTGGGCGCTGGAACGGACCGTGTCCGTTTTGGTGCTCACGACCCTTTTTGGTACCCGGTGCGCGCCGCCCGGGGGTGGGCTGGTTCGATCTTAGGCGTGGCTCCGGGGCAATCCCGGAGATCTACCGTGTTTGGTGGAAGCGGACACAACTACCTGACACGATGGAACCAGCCGACACGCCCGGTGCGTTGTGTCGGCAGTGGGGCAGCCGAGCAGCAGAAGAAGGCAGGCGGAGGAGATGGCCAATCCGTTCGTGAAGGCGTGGAAGTACCTGATGGCGGCGTTCTCGTCGAAGGTGGACGAGCACGCCGACCCCAAGGTGCAGATCCAGCAGGCCATCGAGGAAGCCCAGCGGCAGCATCAGGCGCTTTCCCAGCAGGCCGCCTCGGTGATCGGCAACCAGCGGCAGCTGGAGATGAAGCTCAACCGCCAGCTCGGCGAGGTCGAGAAGCTGCAGGCGTCGGCCAAGCAGGCGCTGGTGATGGCGGACCAGGCGCGGGCCAACGGTGACGAGGCCAGCGCGCAGAAGTACGAGGAGACTGCGACCCAGCTGGCCAGCCAGCTGGTCACTGCGGAGCAGGGCGTCGAGGACCTCAAGACGCTGCACGACCAGTCGCTGGGTGCGGCTGAGCAGGCCAAGCAGGCCGTCGAGCGCAACGCCCAGGTCCTGCAGCAGAAGATCGCCGAGCGCACCAAGCTGCTCAGCCAGCTGGAGCAGGCGAAGATGCAGGAGCAGGTCTCGGCCTCCATGCGCCAGATGACCGAGGTCGCCGCGCCGGGCAACACGCCGTCCCTGGACGAGGTGCGCGACAAGATCGAGCAGCGCTACACCACCGCGCTCGGCCAGGCGGAGCTGGCGCAGAACAGCGTGCAGGGCCGCATGATGGAGGTCGAGCAGGCTTCCATCGACGCCGCCGGTGCCAGCCGGCTCGCGCAGCTGCGCGCTTCGATGGGTTCGGGCCAGCAGCAGATCTCCGGTGGTGCGCAGGCTCCGGCCGAGCCAGCCACCAACCCGCAGCAGCAGCAGAACCCGCAGGCCGGTCAGGCCTGAGCGAGCGCAGGGTGGGGGCGTCGCGGAAGAACGAGCTGGCGCAGCTGGGCGAAGCCGCGCTCGAGCAGCTGCGCGGCCCCGTCCTGTCCGAAGTCCGCCGGAAGATCGCCAGGTGGCGTGATCCGCGGGCGCGGGCTCTGCGCCAGCGCAAACGCGTCAAGCGGACCGCCACGGCCAGCGCTGCGGGTGCAGGAGTGTTCGGTGCCGGGGCGGTGACCTCGGCGTCCGCCCCGGTGCTGTGGGAGTGGGGCGGATCCGTTGGTTTCTTCCTGCAGGACGTGACGACGTTCGGGCTCGGTGGCCTCGCTGTGATCGGCGGGGCCACCGCTGTCGGTGCGGGCGTGAAGTACCGGCGCCTCAAGAGGACACCGCTGCCCGAGGCGCCGCCGGAGCCGGTTGCGCTGCCGGCGTCCGGTTCGGCTGCGCGGGCGCCGATGCAGCGCTTGCGCGATGCCGAGCAGAGCTTGCACGGAGCCCTGCAGCAGCTGACGTCGGCGGGCGCGGGCAGCGCCGCAGCCGACGCGCGCGGAACCGCGGACAGCGCGGCAGCGGAGCTGCGGCGGGGCGCGGAGCGGCTGGTCGCCGTGGAAGCGGCGATCCCGCACGCGCCGGCGGGGGAGCGGGCCGCGTTGCGGTCGGACGTCGAGCGGCTCCGCCAGGAGCTCGACGAGGGCGTTGACGGGTACGGCGCGCTGGTGGCCGCTGCGGGACGCGCGGTCGCGGCCAGCGGGGCGTCCGAGCAGAAGCACCTGTTGCAGGACGCAACCGACCGGTTGGCCGGGTTGGCTGACGGGTTGCGGGAGCTGTTCGGTCCGGAGAGGCGCGAGTAGATCCGTGCGACACGCCATCATCGCTGGTAGCGATGGTTCTGCTGGTGCACGTCTTGATTGTGCGATGCGAAATAGTAATCTTCCCTCGTCATCACAGGCCGTGACATGAGACCCGCCTGATCGGGTGAGTCGGGGGAGGCGACGTGGCGTTGTGGACCGTGCACGGCAACGGTCGACGCCTCGTGCGCGATGCCGTGGTGGCCTCCGAAGAGCGGCTGAGCTGGCCGTTGACCATCGGTTTCGGCGTCCAGCACCTGCTCGCGATGTTCGGCACAACGACGTTGGTGCCGCTGCTCACCGGGTTCCCGGTCGGCACCACGCTGCTGCTGTCCGGCCTCGGGACCCTGCTGTTCCTCCTGTTCACCCGCAACCGCGTGCCCAGCTACCTGGGTGCCTCGGTGGCCTTCGTGGTCCCGCTGAACGCCGCAGCGAAGGAGGCCGGAGCGACTCCGGCCGCGCTGCTCGGCGGCATCGTCGTGGTCGGCATCGTGGTGTTCAGCGTCGGCGTGGCGGTCAAAGCGCTCGGCGTGCGGTTGCTGGAGACGGCGATGCCGCCGGTGGTGACCGGCGCGATCGTGCTGATGATCGGGTTGAGCCTCGCCCCGCAGTCGGTGTCGTCCTTCGACCAGCAGCGGGTGCCTGCCGCGCTGACCCTGGGCACGGTCGTGCTGCTGATCGTGATCAGCCGGGGCATGGCGGCGCGGATCGCGGTGCTGATCGGCGTGCTGGTCGGCTGGTGCTACGCCGCGATGTCCGGTCGACTCGTGCCGGAGCGCCTCGCGGAGCTGGCCGACGCGCCCTGGGTCGGTCTGCCGCAGCTCATCGCGCCGCAGGTGCACGTCGCGGTGATGCCGTTCGTGCTTCCGCTGGTGATCGTGCTGGTCGCCGAGCACGTCGCGCACCTGAAAGCGGTGGCGGCGATGAGCGGGCGCGACCTCGACCCGCACGTCGGCGATGCGCTGATCAGCGGTGGGTTGGCGACCACGCTGTCGGGGGCGGCGGGTGGTTCGTCGCTGAGCAGCTACGCGCCGAACGTCGGCGTGATGGCGGCGACCCGGGTGTACTCCACGGCGGCCTGCATGGTGGCCGCGATCGCGGCGGTGGTGCTGTCGTTCTCGCCGAAGCTGGCGGCCCTGATCAACACCATCCCGATGGGTGTGCTCGGCGGGGCGACGCTGGTGCTGTTCGGGATGCTGGCCCTGGTGGGCGTGCGGATCTGGCTGGACGCGCGGGTGGACTTCGCGGACCCGGTGAACCTGGTGGTGCTGGGCACCGCGGTGATCGCCGGAGTCGGCGACCTGACGCTGCACGTCGGGGAGCTCCGCGTGACGGGCATCGTCTGGGGCTCGGTGGGGATCGTCCTGGTCTACCCGCTGCTGCGCAGCATCGCCGACAGCCGCAACCGGGCTCAAGAAGCCTGACGGTCAGCCCTGGATCGCGAGCTTGAGGCCCAGACCGACCAGGACTGTCGCCGTGATCCGGTCCAGCCATGCGCGCACCCGTCGCCGCTGGAACAGCGCCCGTGCGCGGCCGGCGACCCACACCAGCGCGGTCGACCAGAGCAGGCCGATGGAGATGTGCGTGGCCACCAGCAGCGGACCCCAGGTGAACGCGGCAGCGCCCGCGGGCAGGAACTGCGGCAGCAGGCTGATGTAGAACACGCCGACCTTGGGGTTGAGCAGGTTCGTGGTCAGCCCGGAGCGCAGCGCGGTCCAGCTCGTCAAGTTCGCCGGTGCGGCCGGAACGTCCTCGGTCTGCGCGACCTGGTTGCGCGGCAACGACTTCCAGAGCGCCGAACCGCCCAGCCACAGCAAGTACGCGGCACCTGCCACCCGCACGACGTCGTAGGCCAGCTGGGACGCGGTGAGCAGCGCGGTCAGCCCGGCGATGCTCGCGGTGCCCCAGACCAGGCAACCGAGGTTGATGCCGAGGAACGTCGCCACCCCGGCCCGGTGCCCGCCCAGCAGCGAGTGCCGGAGGATCAACATCGTGTCCAGCCCGGGCGTCAACACGCCGATCACCGCGACCAGCGCGAACGCCATGAAAGTCGTCGTGCTCATTGGTCCTCGTCCACCAGGTCGTCTTCGTCCACGTCCGCGCGTTGTTTGCGGCCGGCGCGGAGTGCGCGGGCGAGGACCAGGTTGAAGGCGAGCGCCACTTCTCGCGCGCCCGGCGTGCCCCACTGGTGGATCGGCATGCACGCGCCTTGGGCCTGCTGCACGGCCAAGCGGTCCGGCAGGGCGACGGGCATGACCAGCGGGCCGAAGATGTCGCGCAGTTCGTCGATGCGGAACTGGTGCTCGTGCGATCGCGGCCGCACCCGGTTCACGATCACGCCGAGCGGCTGCAGCTTCGGGTTGGTGGACTTGCGCTCGGCCTGCACCGCTTCGAAAGCCCGCTGCACACCGGAAACCGCGAAGATCGTCGGTTCGGTCACCAGCAGCGCCCGGTCGGCGGCGACCAGCGCGGAACGGGTCAGGCGGCCGAGCGAAGGCGGGCAGTCCAGCAGGACCAGCTGGTAGGGCAGCTCGCCGTCCTCGATCAGACCGTCCAATGCGGACAGTGCGGTGGTCAGCCGGGACAGGTGCTCGTCGTCGTGGTGCCCGTTGTGGCTCTCGGCGTCCTCGGAACCGACCAGGACGTCGACCTCCTCACCCCAGGAACTGCCGGTCACGGCCGCCCGCAACACCTCCGGGCTCGGATCGGCGAGCACATCGCTGAGCCCCTTTGCGGTCTCCGCGGGCTCCAGGCACGAGGTCGCGTTGCACTGCGGATCGAGGTCGACGACCAGCGTCCGAACGCCACGACGCATGGCGGCTGAGGCGAGACCGAGCACCACGGTCGTCTTCCCCACACCGCCTTTGAGGCTCAGCACTGCCACGGTCTGCACGCACGTAGCCTACGTAACCCGAAACCGCCCAAGAACCAGTCCTGGGATTTCGCCGACCGATTCCACTGGTTGCTCCGCTCCGCGGTGCAAGTGGCGGAACCTCGGAGGCCGCCCGGCTGCCGGGAACAGGGCTGGTCGGCTGAGAGGGGGCGGCGACCCGGCATTACGCTGCTAGGCATGAGATCCGACGCCGTCCACCAGGTGCTGGAAACCGAACTCGCCGACGCCCGGCGGCGACGTGGCGGGGAACCGCCGCGCGTGCTCGACGTCGGTGGCGGCAGCGGGGTTTGGGCGGTGCCGCTGGCTTCCGCCGGATGCGCGGTGACGGTGGTGGATCCGAGCCCGAACGCGCTGGCCACGCTCCAGCGGCGGGCCGACGACGCCGGGGTGGCCGACCGGATCACACCGCTGCAGGGCGACACGGACGCGTTGTCGGCGCTGAGCCCGGAGGGCGGTGCGGACCTGGTGCTCGCGCACGGCCTGCTGGAGGTCGTCGACGACGTCGCAGCGGCGGTCTCCGCGCTGGCCGCCGCGACCGCGCCGGGCGGCGTGCTGTCCGTGCTGGTCGCCAACCGCTACGCGACGATCATCGCGCGGGCGCTGGCCGGCCGGGTCTCCGATGCGCTGCAGCTGCTCCAGGACGCCGACGGCCGGCTCGACGCCGCCTCGGACACCCTCCAGCGCCGGTTCGACGTCGACGGTCTCGAACAGGTGTTGACCGCCGGTGGGCTGAAGGTGAGCTGATCCAGGGACAGGCCGTGCTCAGCGATCTGGTGCCCGGCTCGGTGCTCGACAACAACCCGCGGGCGGCCGACGAGATGGCCGAACTGGAGCGGATCGCGGCCGTGCAGCCGCCGCTGCGCGACATCGCCACCCGCCTGCACGCCGTCGCCCGCGCCTGATCGTCCGTCGCCTGGATCGGTCGCGGACCGCACATCGGCCGGGTGAGCTGGGACGATGCGTTCCGGGCGGGGAGCGGGCGCGACGAGATCGCTGCCCCGAGGGGATGATGTCGGCAACCTCGCACAGCTACCTGCCAGGACCGGGTAGTACTCGCGTCGCCGGAACCGTATCCTCAGTGGTGACGCCCCCAAGCGTTCGCCGGTCCCCAGCCGAGGTGAGTCGATCACTCCGGTCCGGCGCCACTGAGACCCCTGTGCCGGAGGAGGAGTCATGCCACTCTCCGAGCACGAGCAGCGACAGCTCGAACAAATCGAGCGCGCGCTCTACGCCGAGGACCCCAAGTTCGCCTCCACCGTGCGCGGAGGACGGCTGCAACGCCCATCCCGACGTCGTCGACTGCAGGGCATCGCAGTCTTCGTGCTGGGGTTGGCCTTGCTGGTCATCGGTGCGGTGATCCCGGCTCTGCGGCCGGCCGACATCCCCGTGTTGAGCGTGGTCGGCTTCCTCGTGATGTTCGGCGGAGCAGTGATCGTCCTGTCCGCGTTGCGCGGAGGTGGGGACGACAACGAACCGGTGCCGGAGAACGGTGGTGGGCGCCCGAAGCGGGGCTCGAACCGCGGCAGCGCCGGACGGAGCTCCTTCGCCCAGCGCATGGAAGAGCGCTTCCGCAAACGCTTCGAGCAGTAAGACCTCTGAACGAGCGATGATCGCCGCCAGGCCACGCACCTGGCGGCGATCATCGCTTCGTGCTGCCCGGACCCCGTGAGCACTTCGTGGTGCTCTGGCCCCGGAAAGTGCTCACGGCCCACCACCTGCCGAAATGCCGCCCGTACAGCCAGGTTCGGACTTCCGCGCCACCGCGGGTCAGGGCTGGGGGCGGAGGAGCTGCAGGACCGAGCGGGGGAAGGCCCGGGAGCGGAGGTCGAGCGGGCTCGCCCGGCGGAGGCTGTCGAGGACGGTCCGCAGCGTTTCCGGCAGGGACTCGTCGGATCGGCCGTTCGCCGAGTACCACTCGCGTTCGACCGCCACGACCAGCGCCCGCATCGCCTTCGCCCCGGACTCGTCGAGGGCGTGGTGCTCGAGCAGCTTCGTCGCGACCTGGCGGGCCGTGTCCGTCGCGGCCGGCTGAGCTCCGCGGTCCCGGAACTCGTCGAGCACTTCCTGCCAGGCCAAACCGGCCGATCCCGCCGCTCCGCCGGAGATCGCGCGCACGCGCTGCCGCCGCCGCACCTCGCGCACCACGGCCGGAGCCGCGAGCAGCGCGAGGGCGAGGACCAGGACGCCGATGGCGATCGGCCACGGGTTGCTCTGCTCGGTCTCCCGCGGATCCACCGGGGCCGGGCGGGCGCCCTGGTCGTCCTGCGGGCCGCCGCCGGGGGTGGAACCGTCGGTGGGCGGCGTGCTCGGCTGCGCCGGGTCGGGGGCCGACGACGGCTGCTGGGCCGGGTGCAGCTCGCTGTTCAGGTACTGCGGCAGCGCGGACCGGCCGTCGCTGAGCGGCGTCGGGTCGAAGGTCTGCCAGCCCCAGCGGGGGAAGTAGGCCTCCACCCAGGCGTGCGCGTCCTCGGTGGTGATCACCCGCTCGTCGCCCTGCCGGTAGCCCGCGGTGAACCCGATGGCCACCCGCGACGGGATGCCGACCGCGCGCAGCAGGGCCGCCATCGACGAGGCGTACTGCTCGCAGAACCCGCGCTTGCCGCGGAAGAGGAACTCCGAGAGCGCGTCGCCGCCGCCCGCCGGTGCGGTCTGCAGGTCGTAGCGGAACCCGTTGCTCGGATCGGTGAAGTACCGGTTGAGCGCGACCGCCTTGTCGAACTCGGTGCCCGCGTCCGCGGTCAGCCGCTGCGCCAGGTCGGTGACCTGCGGTGGGATCCCGGTCGTGTCCAGGTACTCCGGCGCCACCCGCATCGGGCCCCGCGCATCGCGCAGCTGCTCCGGGGTCGGCTTGGGCACGACCAGCTGCTGGACGTAGGGGCGGCTCTCCTGGTTGGTCTGGGTGAAGGCGATCCCGGAGGCCGGGTCGTAGCGCCAGTTCACGCCCATCCCGGACAGGAAGCGCGGCACGCCGAACACCGGCAGCCACGGGTCCCGGTAGCCGATGGGCTGGATCTCGACCCGCTGGGCGTCGCCCTCGCCGATGTCGGTGCCCTCCGGCAGCGGGAGCTGGGCGTTCGCCTCGACGCCCTGCGTCAGGCCCTCCAGCTCCCAGCCGCGCTCCGGGTCGAACTTGCGCAGCGTCAACGCGCGCAGGTACGTCGGCTCCTTCAGGCCGCGGACGCGGAAGAGCTCCACCTCCTTGTCCCGGTTGAGCTGGCCGCGCAGCGAGGTGAACGGCTGCAGCCCTATCCCGTCGGTCCCGCCGAACTGCTCGGGCACCGATCCGGGCAACCGGCCCTCGGTTCCGACGCCGGTGAACACCACGCCGGTGAGCAGCGCGATCACCCCGGCCGTCCCGGCCACCGCGGTGCTGGTGGGGCCGAACAGGGCGCGCGTGACCTGCTCGCGGTCCTCGTGCCTGCGCCACCGGCGGTGCTGACCGCCCGAGGCGAGCAGCACGGCGAAGCCGACGCCACCGGCGACGAAGGTCCACCACGGCAGCATGGTGTCGGACAGCGATGCGGGGATCGCGAACACGCACAGCAGCAGCAAGCCGCTGACCGCCGGGCTGCGCAGACCCACCACGACCAGGTCGACGACGATCGCGACCAGGCCCAGCCCCAGGCAGACCAGGGCCTGCAGGGCGGGCTCGGCGGGGACCGGTGGAACACCGGTGCGCACCACGTCAGCAGCACCGGACAGCAGCTCGCCGAGCTCGGAGATCGCGGCCGGTCCGGGCAGCAGCCCGAGCACGGCGTGCTCGGCGAACTGGGAGCTGAGCACCACCAGCACCCCGGCCACCTGGGTGGAGGCGGTCGCGTAGAGCGGCCAGTGCAGCCGTCGCCCCAGCACGCCGAGGGCTGCCACGACGACGACCACGAGCAGCGCGGGGAACACCCACCGGCTGTCGGCCAGCACCCCGGCGAACGACGTCGACGCGCACAGCACCGAGAAGGCAGCGGCGGCCGTGGCCACCAGCGACGTGTCGATCGCGGCCACCATCCGGCGCTCGGTCACGGCAGCACCTCCGATTCCGGTGCGGTGGAGGTGCGGCACAGGTCCTGCCAGATCTCGCCGATCGAGGTGTGCCCCAGCGAGAAGCGCAGCGACCCCCGCGCGGCCTTGGGGTCTGCCCCCATCGCGAGCAGCACGTGGCTGGGCTCGGAAA
>NZ_JBEOVY010000092.1:0-22931 GCF_040295745.1 Saccharopolyspora sp. NPDC002686 | reverse complement strand
ACCGGATGTTGCAGGGCCCCGACGAGCCGGGCTTGCCGGTCGGCGATCTCAGCGCCAGCGGACTCGCCGACCGCCGCGAGGCAGGTCAGCTGATCAGGGCTGCTACTGCGGTGTAACCGAGGAGGGCTGCACCCACGCCTGCGATCACGGTGACGATCACGTTGAGCGCCGCGTAGAAGTGGGCGTGGCTCTCGACGAGGCGGAGGGTTTCGTAGCTGAACGTGCTGTAGGTGGTCAGCGCTCCGCAGAAGCCGAGCCCCAGCAATGCCATCGCGGGGCTGGGCAGGGCAGTGCCAGCGCCGGCGAGGCCACCGAGGACCAGGGATCCGGCGATGTTGACCGTGAAGGTGCCCCAGGGGAAGACGCTGTCGTGGCGGCGTTGGACGCTGCGGTCGGTCAAGTAGCGCAGGGGTGCGCCGACCATGGCGCCGACGAAGACGAGTACGGCTGTCACGACTGGTGGCTCCTGGTGTAGCGGATGGCGTGGACTTCCTCGAGCAGCACGGTGCCTTCCGCGACCAGCTCGTCCAGCTGGGGCAGGAAAGCGCGCACGCGGTCCGCCACGTCGACGATGATCACGATGATCGGCAGGTCGTCGGCGAGGTCGAGCAGCCGCTGGGTGTGCACTGTGGAGTGCGCGCCGTAGCCCTCGCTGCCGCGCAGCACGGTGGCGCCGGCGAGACCGGCTTCGCGGGCCCGCCGGACGATCTCGTGGTACAGCGGTTTGCGGTGCCAGGTGTCGTCTTCGCCGATGAAGACGGACAGCCGCAGGGCGGGGTGTTCTTCCTTCATGCGGCGTCACCTCCCGCGGAGCGGCGGACGCCGGTGGCCCACCGCGTGAACCAGACGCCCAGCACCACCGCGAGCCCGGCAGCCAGCAGGGCTCCGACCAGGTACGCGAAGGCGGTACCGACGGACCCCGGCTTCAGCAGGTTGTGGATTTCCACGGCATAGGTGGAGAAAGTGGTGAAACCGCCGAGGAATCCGACGCCGATGAAGGGCCGCACCAGGCGGTGCGCGGACACCACCTCGGTGATCAGGACCATGAGGATCCCGATGAGGAAGCAGCCGATCGCGTTGGTCCAGAACGTCGCCCACGGGAACTGGCCGGGACCGGTCGGCAGCCACTGCGCGACCCCGAAGCGGGCCAGCGCACCGATGCCGCCGCCGAGGGAGATCACCCCGAGGACGGGCAGCTGGGAACGGACCAGTTCACGTCGCTGCGCGCGTACGCGGAGGTCCACGTCCGGATCGATCGGTTCGGTGAGCTCGGCATCGCTGGTCACGCACTTCTCCCTACTGCAGCCCAACGGTCGTCAGGTCGAGTAGGGACTGTTGGCGGCAATACCGCGGTTCTCCGGATCGTCCGGATCGGTGAGCCCCACCACCGGCTCCGAGGTTACCCGCCCGGGCTCGTGGTGTCCGCCGTTCGTGCCCGCCGCCATACCGAGCGCTTCCCGCGCGTGCGGAGGGTGGCGGAGCGAGCGCGTTGCGCGTGACACTGGATGCGGTTGCGGAGCGAAGGGGCGGTGAGAGGGGTGAGCGCACCACGCCACGAACCCGACCACGGGTTCGACCAACGCGGTCCGATGTTCTGGTTCCCGCCGGGCGGGTTCGACAACGGTGTGCCCGCCTCGTCGTGGGCGGAGCTGGCCGACATCGGTGCGGACCAGCTCGCCGACGTGCTGTTCACCCTCGCCGAGGCGCGCATCGCCGGCTACGTCGCGCACCCCGCGGGGCGGCGCGCCACCGGGAAGTACCGGCTGTGGGTCGACACCCTGCAGTACCGCCACGCCGAGGACCTGCTGATGGACGTGTTCCGGGCGCACGACCACCGCGAGGACGACATCTGACTTCACGCGACCAGCGGCAGCGCGATGTGCGACCCCTGAGAACCGGTTTTCCCTTCTCCACGAGGAATTCACTGCCTCGCCGAGCGTCACCTCCCGGCTGGGGCGACACTCGGAGACGTGGCTGGCGGCTCCGCTGACGAACACCGGACACCGATCAGGGACGTGCTGCTGATCGGGGCCGGTCCGACCGGACTCGTGCTCGCCGGCGATCTCGCCGAATCTGGAGTCGACGTCGCGGTGCTGGAACGTCGCGATCACGAATCCCACTTGACCCGCGCCTTCGGCGTCCATGCGCGAACGCTGGAGCAGCTCGATGCCCGCGGTCTGGCCGAGGAAATCATCAGCACCGGGACGCCGACCGCGGAGATGCGTCCCTTCAGCCGCGTCCACATCGACTTCTCCCAGCTCCGAACGCGCTTCCCCTTCATGCTCACGACTCCCCAGTGGCAGGTCGAGCGGCTCCTGCTGCGCCGCGCCCAGAACGCCGGCGCTGAGTTCCGGCGGGGGGTTCGGGCCACGGACGTGCGACAGGACCGGGACGGCGTGGACGTCGACGTGCGGGGTCCGGACGGCACGCCGGAAACGCTCCGGGCCCGCTACGTCGTCGGCACCGACGGGGCGGGCAGCACCGTCCGGCGGAGCCTGGGGATGCCGTTCCCCGGGAGGCCGGTGGTCACGTCCGTGCTGCTGGCCGATGTGCTCCTCGAGCGTCCGCCGGCGGAAGTCCTGCGCTTCGCTTCGAACGAACACGGTTTCACCTTCTTCGCGCCCTTCGGGGATGGCTGGTACCGGATCATCGGCTGGGACCGGCAGGCCCAGCTGCCCGACGACGCCCCGGTCACGTTGGACGAGGTCCGGGAGATCACGGCGCTCACGATCGGCGACGACGTCGGGATGCACGACGCGCGTTGGCTTTCCCGCTTCCACAGCGATGAACGGCAGGTCCCCCACTACCGGCGGGGGCGGGTGTTCCTGGCCGGCGACGCCGCGCACATCCACTCGCCGCTGGGCGGCATGGGCATGAACACCGGGATGCAGGACGCTGCGAACCTCAGCTGGAAGCTGGCAGCCGTGCTGCACGGCTGGGCCGAGGATCCGCTGCTGGACAGCTACCACGCGGAGCGCTATCCGGTGGGGCGGATGGTGTTGCGCGTGAGCCACGCACTCCTCACCGCCGTGATCACCCGGTCACCGCTGATCCGCGCGTTGCGGGCGGGGGTGGCTTCGGTGGCGCACCAGCTGGGCGTGGTGGAGGCGCACGTGGCACGCGGTATATCCGGCATCGGGATCGCCTACCGCGCTCCCTGGTGCTCTCATCCGCTCACCGGCCGCCGCGTACCGGACATCCGCCTGGCAGGTGTGCCCGGTCGGCTGTACGAGGCGCTGCGCCAGCGCAAGTTCGTCCTGGTGGGCCGGGACACTGCTGTTGTCGCCGAGTCGTGGGCGGATCGAGTGGTGGCAGCTGCCCCGGCCGGTGACCTGCGCTTCACCCTCCTGGTCCGCCCCGACGGCTACGCAGCCTGGGCAGCCGAAAGCCCCAGCGCCGAAGAGCTGCGCCGGGTGCTGGAACTCTGGTTGGGCGAACCAGGCCCCCACCAGGTGTGAACGGACCGCACATCATCACGAGCAACCTGCCGAGCGCTGTTCTGGGGACGTCCGGAGCTCACGGTTCGTGCCTGGCAGACCACGGCCACGTTTGGAGTCCTGCGTTCCCGGAAATCTTCCGAGCATGGGCCAGTCCGGGCAGCGCCGCGTGGCACCGGAGCGGATCGCGGCCTGCCTCTTCGACCTCGACGGGGTGCTCACCAGCACCGCCGTGCAGCACATGGCGGCGTGGAAGGAGACGTTCGACGCGTTCCTCCGGGAACGGGAGGGCGAGGACTTCTCGCCGTTCACCGAGGACGACTACCTGGAGCACGTGGACGGGCGGCCGCGGGCGGACGGGGTGCGGCAGTTCCTCGCCTCCCGCGGCATCTCCCTGCCCGACGGGCAGCACGACGACCCGCCGGCCGCGGAAACGGTCCACGGCCTGGGCAACCGGAAGAACCGGACGTTGCAGACGATCATCCGAGAACGCGGGGTGACCCCGTATCCGGGCTCGGTGCGCTACCTGGAGGCTGCGCGGGACGCGGGGCTGGCGATCGGCGTGGTGACCTCCTCGGAGAACGGCGCATCGGTGCTGGACGCGGCTGGTTTGAGCTCCTTCGTGCGGGCGCGCGTCGACGGTCTGGTGATCGCCGAGCAGAACCTGCGCGGCAAGCCCGAACCGGATTCCTTCCTGGCCGGGGCCCGGGCGCTCGGCGTCGCACCGGCCGAGGCCGCGGTCTTCGAGGACGCGCTGGCCGGGGTGCAGGCCGGGCGGGCCGGCGGGTTCGGGTGGGTCGTCGGCGTGGACCGCACCCACCAGGCGGAGGAGTTGCGGGCGCACGGCGCCGACGTCGTGGTCCAGGACCTGGCCGACCTCCTGGTCGCGGACCGCTGAAGCGCGAGGTGGTGGACGACGTGACGACTCCTCGACTGCCGGGTTACGAAGTGGCCCCGTGGGAGCTGCGGTGGCGGTGGCTGGACCTGGACGCCCTGCGCCGCACCGAATCCACCTTCGCCCTGTCCAACGGCCACATCGGACTCCGGGGCTCGTTCGAGGAGGGCGAACCTCGCGGCCTGCCCGGCACCTACCTGAACGGCTTCCACGAACGCCGCCCGCTGCCCTACGCCGAGGCCGGGTACGGCTACCCGGAGGACGGGCAGACCGTGGTCAACGTGACCGACGGCAAGATCATCCGGTTGCTGGTCGAGGACGAGCCGCTGGACATGCGCTACGGCTCGGCTCCGCACCACGAACGCGTGCTCGACTTCCGGTCGGGGACGCTGCGGCGCGACACCGAGTGGGTCTCCCCCACCGGTCGGCACGTGCGCATCACCTCGGAGCGCCTGGTCTCGTTCACCCAGCGCGCCATCGCCGCGATCCACTACGAGGTCGAGCCGCTGGACGGCCGCGTGCCGCTCGTCGTGCAGTCCGAGCTGATCGCCAACGAACCGATCGAGCGGGAGGTCGACGATCCGCGCGTGACCGCCGTCTTGGAGGGCGCGCTGGTCCCGGACTTCGGCGTGGGCGAGGGCCGCCGAGCCGTGCTGGGCCACCACACCCGCCGGTCCGGCCTGCGCATGGCGGCGGCGATGGACCACGAGCTCAACGCGCCCGGCCAGGTGTGGACGGAGAACCGGACCGAAGGGGACCTGGCGCGGCTGACCGCGGCCGCCGAGGTGTCCCCGGGGCAGAAGCTCTCGCTGACGAAGTACGTCGCCTACGGCTGGTCCAGCCAGCGGTCCCCGCAGGCCCTGCGGTCCCAGGTCGAAGCCGCTCTGGCCGGCGCCCGGCAGAGCGGCTGGCGCGGTCTGCTCGACGAGCAGCGCGCCTTCCTCGACGACTTCTGGGAGGCCTCGGACGTGGAGATCGACGGCGACGCCGAGCTGCAGCAGGCGGTCCGGTTCGCGTTGTTCCACGTGCTGCAGGCCGGTGCCCGCGGGGAGACCAGGGCGATCCCGGCGAAGGGGCTCACCGGCCCCGGCTACGACGGGCACGCGTTCTGGGACACCGAGTCGTTCGTGCTGCCGCTGCTGACCTACACCGTCCCGGAGGCCGCGCGGAACGCGCTGCAATGGCGGCATTCCACATTGGACAAAGCGCGGAACCGCGCTGCTCAGCTCGGCCAGGCGGGCGCCGCGTTCCCGTGGCGCTCGATCAACGGCGACGAGTGCTCCGGCTACTGGCCGGCCGGTACGGCGGCCTTCCACATCAACGCCGACGTCGCCGATGCCACCGCCCGCTACCTCGCGGCCACCGGGGACGAGGAGTTCGAGGCGACCGCCGGGCTGGAACTGCTGGTGGAGACGGCGAGGCTGTGGGCGTCGGTGGGGCACCACGACGCGCACGGGCGGTTCCGCATCGACGGGGTCACCGGTCCCGACGAGTACACGGCCGTGGTCGACAACAACGTCTACACCAACCTGATGGCGCAGCGGAACCTGCACGAGGCAGCGACGCATTGCGAGAAGCACCCGGAACTGGCCGGCGCGCTGGGCGTGGACGAAGAGGAAACAGCCCGCTGGCGGGATGCGGCCGACCGGGTGGTGGTGCCCTACGACGACGCGCTCGACGTGCACGCGCAATCCGAGGGTTTCACCAACCACGCCCACTGGGACTTCGCGAACACACCCCGGGAGAACTACCCGCTGCTGCTGCACTACCCGTACTTCGACCTCTACCGCAAGCAGGTCATCAAGCAAGCGGACCTGGTGCTGGCCATGTTCATGCGCGGGGACGCGTTCAGCCCGGAGGAGAAGGCCCGGAACGTGGCGTACTACGAGCCGCTGACCGTGCGGGACTCGTCGCTGTCGTCCTCCGTGCAGGCGGTGCTCTGCGCCGAAGTGGGGCACCTGGAACTGGCTTACGACTACTTCGCCGAGGCGGCCCTGGCCGACCTGCACGACATCTACGGCAACGTGCGCCAGGGACTGCACATCGCCGCGCTGGCCGGTGCGTGGATCGCCGCGGTCGCCGGGTTCGGCGGAATGCGGGACCACGGCGGCGAATTGAGCTTCGCGCCCCGGCTACCGCCTGCGCTGAGCCGCATCTCGTTCCGGATGTGCTTCGCGGAGAGCCGGATCTGCGTGACCATCCACCACGACGAAGCGATCTACGCGCTGACCCACGGCGAGCCGGTGCAGACCTCGCACCACGGCCACCGCATCACGCTCACCCACGGTGGGGAGATCACCATGCCGATCCCACCGCCGCCGGAGAACCCCCTTCCCCACCAGCCCGCGGGGCGCGCTCCGACCCGACGCCGGCTCCGGCCGACTCCTGGCGGCTGAGCTCTCGACGACCGCCGGGCGCGAGGTTTTCGTCAGACTCCGAACGGATGGCGCACCAACGGTCCACTTCGGACTTTCCAGACATCTTGCGCCACTGGGCAATTGACGCGGTCAACGCACCTCCAGTGTCCGGCCGTCGAGCAACCGCTCGACGTGGGCGTCCAGCGCAGCCGCTTGCTCCAGGTCGATCTCCCGGAAGGTCACCGCGTCGCGGCCGGGTCGCAGCTGCCCCACCTTCCACAGCGCCGCCGACGCCACCGTGGCGATGACCGCGAACCCGCCCGAGGTGTGGCTGTCCGGTCCCAGGATGGTGAGCACGTCCCCGTACGCGAGGATCCCGCCGAGCGGGTAGCTCCCGTCGAGCATGTTCGACGGGTGCCCTCCGGCGATGTCCCCGCTGGCCCGCGCCCAGCGGAACCGGTGGGGGTTGAACCGCACCGCCACCCGGTCCGAGCTCAGGTCGCAGCGCCACGACGCCTCGAGGAACTCGGTGAAGTCCTCGGCGGTCAGGAAGTCCGGGTCCGCGTGCGGGCCGCGCAGGACCTCGATCTCCCAATCGGCGGCGTAGCTCGGCCGCAGCGAGACGGGTACCCGCCGGGGCATCCGCTCCTCGCCCGGCGCACCGATCCGCAGCACGTCGGCGCGTTCCAGCGCCCTGCCGTCGTGGCCACCGATGCCGGCCACCAGGAACGTCGATCTCGACCCGAAGACCGCGGGGACCTCGATGCCGCCCGCGACGGCCAGGTAGATCCGGTAGCCCGCGCCGCGGATCACCCCGCAGCTGAGCTGGTCACCAGCGCGCACCGGGACCGATTCCCACATGGGGATCGGCGCGCCGTTGAGCGAGACCTCCACCTCCGGACCGCACACCGCGATCGCGGTGTCGCACAGCATGCTCGCCTGGAAGCGTCCCAGCGGGATCTCCAAGGCCGCCGCGCCGGGACGGTTGCCCACCAGCATGTTCGCCAACCGGAACGCGAGGTGGTCCACCGGACCGGAGGGGAAGAACCCCAGCGCCTGCCGACCGAGGCGACCCGGGTGGTCCTGGACGGTCGTCTGCAGACCGGGCTCCAGCACCTCCAACGCCTGGATCGCCTGCTCGTCCACCCGCGGCGTCACGGGATCTTGACCAGTCCGTGGGCGGCCTGGCGGGCCGCGCGGCGGCGCTCGGCCTCGGCCGCCACCTGCTCGTCGCGGACCGCGCTGCAGTGCTCCGCCACCGCGTACTCGCCCGGCTCGATGTCGTAGTCGTAGCGCCCCTCGAACACCTGCCTGCGGAGTTCGACCAGCTCGGCCTCGCTGACCCGGGAGAACGAGATCCGATCGCACGGGTAGATCAGGATGGGGTCGATCCGGTGGGCGCGGGGCCGCCGGGTCAGCGCGCTGATCGGCAGCGTCCGGCCGAATATCTGGTAGGAACCGGCAGATTCGATCGGGTGGATGACCAGGCACGGACCGCCGAGGGCGACGGCGCCTTCCGGCGTCCAGCTGCGGGCCGGGTTGTACTTCGGGGCGAACACCTCGGAGCGGGGATCGAGCGGCAGCAGCGAGGGCAGTCCCGGGTAGAAACCGGTGAAGGCGTTCCACCACTCCGTCTCGAGTACCGTCGCGTAGAAGCTCTCGCGGTCCGGCAGCCCGTTGCACGCCACGATGTAGTCGATGTTGTTCCCGTCCAGCACGTTCGGCGCTTCCGGGCGGCTGCTGATGCGGTAGCGGTTCACCGCTTCCCTGGACGTCGAGTCGTCGAACGCGATCGGCAGCCGCAGCCGCCGGCTCGGCAGCACGAGCGAGTCGGGCTCGGGTATGTCCTCGTGGCACTCGTCCATCGCCGCGACCACCCCGGCCTGACCTATGGTGCTCGGGTCGTAGTGGACCAGCAGGGACCGCAGCCCCGGCACGACCTCCAGGATCCCGCGCACCGGGTGCTGGTCCAGGTGCCGGGCCGCGGCGTGCACGAAGAAGTTGAGGCCGAGGTCGACCGGGAACTGCTGCCCGTACTCGATCAAGACGCCGCGATCACCGGCGGTTCGGTAGGTCACGCGCAGTCCGCTGGTGCTGACCTCCGCGGTAGCGATGATCGCCGCCATGAACGACTACCCCTCCTGGAATCCCACGTGCGTCGGACGGCTAGCCAGTGTCACCGATCCCGGAACCCGGGAGCGATGCTCATTTTGTACAGACGTCGAAAGTCGTTGTCCAGAGCGGACGATCGCGGAATGCGCCGTGATAAGGTCCGCTGCCCCAGGAGTCCCCTGCTGCCGCGTCGCCGCGAAACCCCGGGCACATCCCTTCGAATGCGCAGTCCACCTCGCCCTGCGCCGATCCGCGCACCGTCCGATCAGGAGGCACGATGTCGGCTCTGACGGTCCAGGAACTCGTCGACCGGTCGGGCCTCGACCTGTCCGTCGTCGCCGGCGCGGGCACTCCCGCGATGCGGAAGACCTTGACGTGGGCGCTGATAAGCGAGCTGACCGATCCGTCGTCTTATGTCGACGGTGGCGAGCTGGTGTTGACAACCGGATCCAGGATCCCACAGGATCTGGAAGCCAGGAAGCAGTACGTCGACCGACTGGCCGCCGCCGGAGCCGTCGCGCTCGGCTTCGGCACCACGTCCTTCTACTCGAACGTCCCCGCCGACCTCGTGGCCGCCGCGCAGGCGGCGCAGCTGCCCCTGATCTCCGTCCCCGCCAAGACCCGGTTCGGCACCATCAGCCGCTTCGTGGCACAACGCATCTCCGACGAGCGCCAGAAGGAGCTGAAGTTCGCGGTCGCGGCGCAACGCGACCTCACCCGCGCCTCGCTGTCGCCTTACGCGGCCCGCGCGATGGTCGAGCGGCTGGCGAAGGCCACGCACAGCTGGGTGCTGCTGCTCGACCAGGACGGCGAGCTCCGGGCCGGGGTGCCCGCGGCGCGCATGCACCTGGCCCGGATCCGCATCGACCTGCCCCGGCTGCGGGAGCAGGGCGGCTCGTCGAGCCTGAGCATGACCGTGGCGGGCGAGTCCGTCGTGCTGTTCCCGCTGATCGTGCGGGAACGCATCCGGGGCTACCTGGCGGTAGGCAGGTCGACGCAGTTCAGCCGGGCCGAGCACGCGGTGCTGGGAACGGCCGTGTCGCTGCTGTGCGCCGACCTGCACAGCGCCTGGGGCATCCTGGACACCCAGCGGCGGCAGCGCCGAGCGGTGTTCCAGGCGGCGATCGGGGGCAACGTCGAGCTGGCGGCGTCGATCGCCGAATCGCTCGATTCCGACTTCCCGTCCGGGAACCTCCGCGTCGCCCTGCTCGGGGCACCGGCGGGGCACGAGCTCGAACTGCTCGAGCAGGCGGAGAACGACCACGGGCTGCGCAGCCTCTGCGCGCTGGTCGCCGAGTGGGAGCGCGGTCGGGTCGTCGTCGTGATGCCTCCCGCCGAAGGTGACATCCGCACGCTGGAGTCGCTGCTGCGCGGCATCCCGCACGCCCGCGGCGCGGTCAGCGACCCGACGCCGCCGCACGAGCTCCCCGAAGCGTGGAAGCAGGTTCGCACGGTGTTCACCAGCGCGTCGGGTACGACTGGCAAGCTCGCGCTCGCCAGCGACGTGGTGACGGCCGGGGTGCTGCGGCACCTGAACAACGCCGAGGCGCGCGGATGGGCCGAGGCGCTGCTGGCCCCGCTGAGCGACAAGAGCCGCAATCCCAAGGTCGACCTCCGACACACGTTGCGGACGTTCCTCGCGAACAACGGGCAATCGGACGCATCGGCCTCCGCGCTGGGAGTCCACCGCCACACGCTGCGCCACCGGATGGGCAAGGTCGCCGAAGCGCTCGGCGTCAACATCGACGACCCGACCACCAGAGCGGAGCTCTGGATCGCGCTGCAGCTCGATGACCAGCTCTGATCGGCTTTAGTGCGCCAACGTGGCACGGTTCGCGCCGACGTTGTCCAAGATGCGCACTGCTGCCCGCGGCCGCCGTCGAACACGATCTGAGGTGCAAGTCACGCCGAGATCGCCACGGTCAGCCAGGAGGCGCCAATGGGCACGTCGCTGCACCCCCCGCAGCTGATCACCGACTCCCGAACCCTCTACCTGGTGTGGGTTCCAGCGGATCCGGACAGCGTCGCGAAGCTGGTTCCCGACGGCCTCACCCCGGCCGACGACCGCTCCTGCTACCTGAACCAGTACGTGGTCGACGGGCCGCAGCAGACCTCGGCCGTCGGCGAGGAGGCGTTCGGCGCCTACTCGCTGACCTACCTCGGGGCCAACCTGTCCGGTCTCGACACCGAGGCCGGCGTGCCGGGGCGCTGGTGGACCCACTACCACAACAGCTCCGAGTCGATGACCCGCTACGCCCGCGAACGCGGCGTTCCGGCCGGTGAGAGCGGGCGCACGGAGCTGATCCTCGACGACGACGTCCTCGTCGCCACCACCCGCATCGGCGGTCGGCCGGTCATCCGCACCACGGCGCGGGTTCGCGTCGGCGCACCGCAGCGGGTCGCCGGGCAGCTGCGCTACATCACGCGGCGCGACGAGGAGTTCATCAGCGGGCGCTACCCGTACGTCGCCGACGTCGCCGAGGAGTTCGAGGTGCTGTCCCTCGAGTTCCTCGCCCCGGACCACCCGACCTACCAGCTGCGGCCGGCGGATCCGCTGCAGGTGACGTTCGGCTTCTACGCCCCGTCCATGACGTTCTGCTACCCCGGCGGCGAAGGACCGCTGGGTTCCGAGCACGGCAGCTGATCGATCCCGAAAACCCCTGTCCCACGACGAATCGCTGAGGAGCGACTATGGCGCTGCTGGAACGCGCGCAGTGGTACGACATCGCGCGAAGCACCGAGTGGACCCCGAAGTACGTGACGGCCGACGAGCTGTTCCCGCCCGAGCTCAGCGGCGGCGAGGGCCTGCCCGACCACATCTGGGCCACCTACGACGAGCCCTACAAGATCAGCTACCGCGAGTACGTCGACGTGCAGCGGCAGAAGGACGCCGGGGCCTACTCGGTGAAGGCCGCGCTGGAGCGGGCCGACCTCTACCACAACGCCGACCCGGGGTGGATCTCCATCCTCAAGGAGCACTACGCCGCGGTCGCGCTCGTCGAGTACGGCGCTTCGTTCCAGGAAGCCCGATTCGTGCGCTGGTCCAAGGCACCGGGCATGCGCAACATGGCGACCTTCGGGATGCTCGACGAGATCCGGCACGGCCAGATCCAGCTGTTCTTCCCGCACGAGTACGTGAACAAGGACCGCCAGTTCGAGTGGTCGCACGCGTCCATGTTCAGCAACAACTGGGTAACGCTCGGCGCGCGGCACTTCTTCGACGACGTGATGATGACCCGCGACGCGCTGTCCACGTCGATCTTCGCGAACTTCGCCTTCGAAACCGGTTTCACCAACCTGCAGTTCATCGGGTTGTCCGGGGACGCGGCGAACGCGGGCGACTTCACCTTCTCCAAGCTGATCCAGAGCATCCAGTCCGACGAGGCCAGGCACGCGCAGCTCGGCACTCCCCTGCTGCAGATGCTGATCGAGAACGGCCGGAAGGACGAGGCCCAGAAGAAGATCGACATCGCGTTCTGGCGCTCCTACCGGCTCTTCACCATCCTGTCCGGCATCCCGATGGACTACTACGTGCCGCTGGAGGTGCGCGGCGAGTCCTTCAAGGAGTTCATGGAGGAGTGGATCGTCACGCAGTTCATGCGGTCCCTGGAAGACCTCGGGCTGTCCAAGCCGTGGTACTGGGACATCTTCCTGCGCGACATCTCCGAGCACCACCACGGCCAGCACCTCGGCACCTACTCGTGGCGCCCGACGCTGTGGTGGGACCCGGCCGCCGGGGTGAGCCCGGAGGAGCGGGACTGGCTGGAGGAGAAGTACCCCGGCTGGAACGACACCTTCGGCAAGGTGTGGGACGTCCTGATCGACAACCTGGCGAACGGGCGCACCGAGCAGACCATCCCGAGCACCCTCCCGGTCGTCTGCAACGTCTCCCAGCTGCCGATCGTGGGCACTCCTTCCCAGACGCTGCGCGACATCTCGCTCGTCCACGAAGGACGCCGCTACCACTTCGCGTCCGAAGTGGACAAGTGGATCTTCGAGGACGACCCGGAGCGCTACCGGCACCACAAGAGCATCGTCGACCGGTTCCTCGGCGGCGACATCCAGCCGGCCGACCTCGGCGGCGTCCTCGAGTACATGGGGCTGGGCAGCATCGGCCCCGGCGGCGAGGACGCGCACGGCTTCGCCTGGGTCGACACCTACCGCAACAAGCTCGCCAGCGCCGGCTGACCGGCGGATCGAGGAGGTCCAGTCATGGCAATCATCCCGTTGGCGGCGAACTTCGAGGGCGACTTCGTCATCAAGCTCCTGCCGGTGGACTCCGGCAGCACGATGGACGAGGTGGCCGCAGCAGCCGCCGCGAACTCGATCGGCATCCACGTGGCGGAGCGGCCGGGCCGCACGCTGCGCGTCCGCAAGCAGGGCGCGGACGCGCCGTACGCCCGCGACAGCACGGTCGCCGATGCCGCGCTCGAAGCGACCGAGTGCATCGAAATCTACTTCGAGTGAGGAGCCCGATGAGCGACATCGATCCCATCGTCGACCCGGTCGGCCCGGTGCTGCAGTCCGGCGAGGTGGCCCGCGCGGTCGCCGACGCCGCGGTGATCGACAACGAGGGACGCCGCGTGGACATCCGCGACCGCGGCTCCTACCTCCGCATCGAGGTGGAGGGCGGGGAGTGCGTGCTGCACCGCGCCACGATCGCCGAGGAGCTCGGCCGCCCCTTCAAGATGTCCGAACTGGAGCTGATCATGCCGTCGTTCGTCGGCCGGATCGACACCGGCAGCGACGTCTACCGCTTCTTCCACACCTTCGAGCGGGCGAAGAGCCCCGAGGCCGGGGAGGCCCACGCATGAGCACACCGATGAAGCCCCTCAAGACCTGGGGCCACCTGACCGCCAGGCGCCGCAAGCCCAGCGAGTACGAGATCGTCTCGACGAAGCTGCTGTGGCACACCCGGGACGCCGAGCAGCCGTGGGACGTCGGGCACACCGGTTTCATGGCCGACTTCTACCGGAAGCACCGCAACGGCAGCCCGATCACGCACCCGGACTGGGACGCCTTCCGCGACCCGGACGAGCTGGTCTACCGGACCTACAACATCCTGCAGGACGGCCAGGAGACCTACGTCGAAGGACTCCTCGACCAGCACAACGCGGAGGGTCACGACAAGGGCCTGGCCCCCGACTGGACCGCCGCCCTGGTCCAGCTCTACACACCGAGCCGCTACCTGCTGCACACCATCCAGATGGCCAGCGCTTACCTGGTGCACATGTCGCCGGCCAGCACCATCGCCAACTGCGCCGCGTTCCAGGCGGCCGACTCGCTGCGCTGGCTGTCCAATGTGGCCTACCGGACCGCGGAGCTCGGAATCGCCCACCCCAGCATCGGTTTCGGCGACCGCGAACGGGAGCTGTGGGAGGAACTGCCGGTCTGGCAGGGCTTCCGCGAGCTCATGGAGCGCCAGCTCACCACGTTCGACTGGGCAGAAGCGTTCGTGGCGCTCAACGTCGTCGCCAAGCCCGCGTTCGACGAGGTGGTGCTCCGGCAGCTCGGCGTCAGCGCGCGCCGGCACGGCGACACGCTGCACGCGCTGCTGGCGGAAGCCGCGCTGCGCGACAGCGAACGCTCGCGCCGGTGGACGTCGGCGCTGGTGTCGCACATGTCCGACGTCGAGTCCAACGTCGCGCAGCTGACCGCCTGGGTGGAGAAGTGGCAGCCGCTGGCCGAGGCCGCCATCCGCGCCTACGGCGAGGAGATCCCGGAGAACCCGGAAGCGGCCGACAACGCCATCGGCGCGGTCAAGTCGTTCCAGCGCCAGCTCGGGCTGGGCGGCTGAGGACGGTGGAAGCGCTGATGGATCACCACGTTTCGGTGGTCGGCACGGACCTCGGGTTCGCCTGCGCGGAGGGCGACACGCTGCTGCGTTCCGCCCTCCGCGCGGGGCTCTCCCCCACCTACGAGTGCAACAGCGGCTCCTGCGGGAGCTGCCGCTACGAGCTCGTCGAGGGCGAGATGCGCGACCTCCGCCCCGACGCGCCCGGGCTCACCGCCCGGGACCGGCGCAAGGGGCGCCGCCTCGCGTGCCAGAGCGAACCGCTGTCGTCGTGCTCGGTGCGGATCGCGGTGAGCGAGCAACCCGCTCGCCACCGCCCCGTGCGGCAGACCGCGGACCTGCGCGAGATCAACCGGCTGACCCACGACATGGCCGAGTTCGTCTTCGCCACCCGGCGACCGGCGGCGTTCAGCCCCGGCCAGTACGCCATGATCACGCTCCCGGACGGCCGGACCGAACGCGCCTACTCGATGAGCAACATCGGCAACTGCCACGGGAACTGGCGCTTCGTCATCAAGCGGACCCCGGGCGGCAGCGCGACCTCCGTCCTGTTCGACCACCTGGAGGTGGGCGCGACCGTCGTGCTGGACGGCCCGTACGGCAACGCCCACCTGCGGGAGGACGACGACCGCAAGATCGCGTGCGTGGGCGGCGGATCCGGGATCGGCGCCATGACCAGCATCGTGCTCGGCGCGGCCGCGCTGCCCGACGCCGCCGACCGGACCGTCCACCTGTTCGTCGGCGGCCGGACGACCGACGACATCGTCCTGCCGGAGTCGCTGGAGCTCGCCGGGCGCCGCCTCGGCGCGCTGCACGTCCGCACCGCGGTGTCCGAGCAGCACGACGACGCGGGGGACGCCTTCCGCGGCTTCGTCCACGAGGCCGTCGTGGCCGATCTCGGCGACGACGTCACCGACTTCACCTGCTACGCGGCCGGCCCTCCGGCGATGACCGACGCGCTGGCGAGATCACTGGTGATCGACCGGGGCCTGGACGCGGAGCTGCTCCGCTTCGACCGGTTCTGCTGAGGAGGAGGACTGCTCATGGCTTTCGTACGGGTGTGCAGCCTGGACGACCTCTGGGAGGGCGAGATGGAGTCCTTCGAGGTGGGCGACCAGGAGGTGCTCATCGCCCACCTCGACGGCGGCGACGTCGTCGCGACCCAGGCGATCTGCCCGCACCAGCAGATCGAACTCGTGGAGGGCGAGCTCGACAAGGCGACGCTGACCTGCAAGGCGCACCTGTGGCGGTTCGACCTGACCACCTGCGAAGGCATCAACCCGGGGCACGCCCGGCTGGCCCGCTACCCGGTCAAGGTCGACGGCGACGACGTCTACGTCGACCCCGAAGGTGACACGCCGAAGGTCGCCCACTCCTGACCCGCTCGCCGCCGAGGCGGCGCGACCGTCCACTTGCGACACCCGCTCCGCCGCGCGGAGCCGGGTTCGCCGGACAGACCCCGAAAGGATCGAGGAACGAACGATGGTTGCCATCAACTGCGACATGGGCGAGGCCTACAGCATCTACCGGTGCGGTGACGACGAGGCGATCATGCCCTACATCACCATCGCGAACGTCGCCTGCGGCTTCCACGCCGCGGACCCCGTCGTGATGCGCAGGACGGTCGCGCTCGCCAAGCAGCACTCCGTCAAGGTGGGGGCGCACCCGTCCTTCCCGGACCGCGACGGGTTCGGCCGCCGCGAGCTGAAGATGGGCCGCGACGAGCTGACCGCGTCGGTCATCTACCAGGTGGGGGCGCTGACCGCGTTCCTCCGGGAGCAGGACATGCCGCTCAACCACATCAAGCCGCACGGCGCCCTGTACGGCCTGGCCTCGCGCGACGCCGAGGTGGCGGGCGCCATCGCCGACGCCGCCGACGTCTTCGGCGTCCCGCTCATGGGCATGGCCAACACCCAGCACGAGCACGTCTGGGGGTCGCGGGACGCGGGCTTCATCGCCGAGTACTACACCGACCTCGACTACCGCTCCGACGGCTCGCTGATCATCACCCGCGAGCACGACGCCTACGACCCGGTCGTCGCGGCGGAGCGCTCGGTGCGGGCCGTCACCGAGAACGTCGCCACTTCCGTCGACGGCCAGGACATCCCGATGCGGGCCGACTGCATCTGCATCCACTCCGACACGCCGGGCGCCGAGGATCTCGCCAAGGCCGTCCACGAAGCCCTCAAGCCCTACCTGGCCTGACCGACGACTGCGAGGTGCGATGATGAGCCGACACGACGTGGTTTCGCCCATCCCCGGAATCTTCTACCGCAAGCCCGATCCGAACACCCCCGACTACGTGCAGGTCGGCCAGACCGTCGCGGCAGGCGACACCATCGGCCTGGTGGAGGTCATGAAGTCCTTCCACCAGATCCCCGCCGGTGTTTCCGGCACCGTGGTGGACGTCGTCGCCGACAGCGAGTCCGTGGTCGACGCCGGCCAGGCCCTGGTGGTCATCGAGGTCGACGGATGAAGCGGCTGCTGATCGCCAACCGGGGCGAGATCGCGGTGCGGATCATCCGGGCCGCCCGCGATCTCGGGATCGAGACCGTGGCGGTGGCCAGCGATGCGGACGGCAAGGCCAAGCACGCCCAGCTCGCCGACTCGGTCGTCCCGATCGGGCCCTCGCAGGCGAGCAAGAGCTACCTGGTCGCCGACTCCATCGTCGCGGCGGCGCGCGAGGCCGGTGCCGACGCCGTCCACCCGGGGTACGGATTCCTGTCCGAGCGCGCGGACTTCGCCGCTGCCGTCGCCGACGCGGGCCTGACCTTCGTCGGTCCGGACGCCGCGGTGATCGAGCAGATGGGCGACAAGGTGCGGGCCCGGCAGGTCGCCGCGGCAGCGGGAGTGCCCACCGTGCCCGGGACACCGGACGCCATCGACGACGTGGCGGTCGCGGTCCGCGCCGCCGCCGAGGTCGGTTACCCCGTGATGCTGAAGGCCGCCGCCGGCGGTGGCGGCCGGGGAATCCGCGTCGTCGCGGACGAGACCGAGCTCGTGGCCGCCTTCCCGGCCGCGTCGCGGGAAGCCGCCAGCGCCTTCGGCGACGGCCGGATGTACCTGGAGCGCTTCGTGCGCAGCGCCCGGCACGTCGAGGTGCAGGTGCTCGGCGACGGCGACCGCGCGGTCCACCTGTTCGAGCGGGAGTGCTCGCTGCAGCGGCGGCGGCAGAAGGTGATCGAGGAGGCCACCTCGCCGGGCATCGACGACCGCACCCGCGCAGCGATGACCGACGCCGCGGTGCGGCTGTGCGACCAGGTCGGCTACCGCAGCGCGGGAACCTGCGAGTTCCTCGTCGACGACGACACCGGCGAGTTCTTCTTCATCGAGATGAACACCAGGATCCAGGTCGAGCACCCGGTCACCGAGCTGATCACCGGCGTCGACCTGGTCGCCCAGCAGCTGCGCATCGCGGCCGGCGACCCGCTCTCCCTGGAGCAGGCCGACATCCGCGGGAGCGGCCACGCCATCGAGGTCCGGATCTGCGCGGAAGACCCGGAACGCGGCTTCCTGCCCAGCCCCGGTCCGATCGGGCACCTCGAACTCCCCGGCGGGCCCTGGGTGCGCATGGACACCTGGCTGACCCCAGGAGGTCAGGTGTCGCCGTTCTACGACTCGCTGATGGCGAAGCTGATCGTGTGGGGCGAGGACCGGGCCGCAGCGGTGCAGCGGGCCAAGCGCGCGCTCGGCGAGTTCGTCGTGGAGGGCCTGCCCAGCACCACGACGCTGCTGGCCGAGATCCTCGACCAGCCGTGGTTCACCAGCGCGCAGTTCGACACCGGCACGCTCGAGGCCTGGCTGGAGCAGCGCGCGACCTCGACCCCGACGGGAGCGACGACATGACCACAGCAGCCACCACCACCGCGAGGTACAGCTGGGGCGGCGACGAGCACATCTTCGTCGAGCTCGCCGAATCGATGAGCCTGCCCGCCAGCATCCGGGCCATGGCCATCACCACGTCGCTGCGGGAGAACCGGCCGGACGGCATCCTGGAGATCTGCCCGGCCAACGCCTCCTACCAGGTCCGCTTCGACCCGGACGTGATCGACCCGCGCACGCTGCTGGGCCACCTGCAGGACCTGGAGCGCGAGGTCGGCGACGCCGGCGACTTCAGCCTGTCGACCCGGATCGTCGAGATCCCGGTCCTCTACCAGGATCCGTGGACCACCGAGACGCTGATGCGCTTCCGGGACCGCCACCAGGACCCGGACGCCACCGACATCGAGTACGCGGCGCGCATCAACGGCCTGTCCGGCCCGGAGGAGTTCATCCGGGTCCATTCCGGTTCGCCGTGGTTCACCTCGATGGTCGGCTTCGTGACCGGCCTGCCGTTCATGTTCCAGATGGTCCCGCAGCAGCGGCAGCTGGTCGTGCCCAAGTACCTGCGCCCGCGGACCGACACCCCGAAGCAGACGGTGGGGCACGGCGGCTGCTTCGGCTGCGTCTACTCGGTCCGCGGCGCGGGCGGCTACCAGATGTTCGGCATCACCCCCGCGCCGATCTACGACCCCGACCAGTCGATGCCGGACTTCGACGACTTCATGGTCTACTTCCGCCCCGGCGACATCGTGAAGTTCACCCCGATCGACCGGGATCGCTACGACGACACCGTCGCGGAGGTCGAGGCCGGGGACTTCCGGCTCCGCTCCCGGCGGGTCGACTTCAGCCCGCAGGCCTACCTCGACGAACCGGACGGGTTCAACGCCCGCCTGCTGGAGGTGCTCCGTGCCGATTGAAGTGCGCAAACCAGGTCTGTCCACGACGGTGCAGGACGCTGGTCGCAACGGCTACTACGACGTCGGGATCCCGCCGTCCGGCGCGCTGGACCAGTTCTCCGCGGCAGCCGCCAACCACCTCGTCGGCAACCCGACGACCGCGGCGGTGCTCGAATGCGCTTACCTGGGACCGGAACTCGTCTTCACCGAACCGGCGGTGGTCGCGGTGACCGGCGCGCAACTGCCGCCGCGGATCAACGGCGAGCAGCGACCGCAGTGGGAGTCGTTCCCCGTCGAGGCGGGGGACGTGCTGGACTTCGACTTCGTGCAGGCCGGGGCCCGCGCCTACATCGCGGTGTCCGGCGGCATCGACGTGCCACCGGTCCTCGGCAGCCGCTCCACGCACGCCGTCGGCGGCCTCGGCGGTGTCCAGGGCAGGGCGCTCGCCGCCGGTGACGTGCTCCCGATCGGCGATTCCCGGACCCGCGCGGCGGGCCGGGTGCTGCCGGCGGAGCTCCGCCCGGCGCTGGGCAAGGAGGTCGAGGTCCGGGTCGTGATGGGCCTCTACGACCACATCCTCGCCCCGGAGGGCCGGGAGAACTTCCTGACCACCACCTGGACGCTCACGCCCGTGGCCGACCGCGTCGGCTTCCGCTACACCGGTTCCGAGCTGGCGGTCGTGCCGCGCACACCGCCCTTCGGCGCGGGCCAGGACCCGTCGAACATCGTCGACGCGCCCTACCCGATCGGCTCGATCCAGGTGCCCGGCGGGGTGGAACCGATCATCCTGCACCGCGACGCCGTCTCCGGCGGCGGCTACATGATGGTCGCGACCGTGATCAGCTGCGATCTCGACGTGGTCGCCCAGTCCGCGCCGAACACCCGGACCCGCTTCGTGGAGGTCGACCTCGACGAAGCGCTCGGAGCGCGCCGCGAGTACCGGGCCCGGACCCGGCGCGTCGCCGACCTCTACGCCTGAAACAACCGCAATCCCAGGAGGAAATCCCATGCCGCACGTTCAGATCGACTGGTTCCGGGGACGTACCGCCGAGCAGAAGCGGGAGCTCGCCGAGGTGCTGACCCGCGAGATCTGCCGGATCGGCGGCTGCGAGCCCAACTCGGTCGGCATCGTCTTCACCGACGTCGACACCGAGAACTGGGCCCGTGCCGGCAAGCTCTTCTCCGACAGCTGAGCGGGGGCACCGTGGCCACGCTTCGCGCGCACGCCCTGATCGACGCCGCCCCCGACGCCGTCTGGGAGGTGGTCGGCGACAGCACCGGGATCAGCCGGTGGTTCCCCGCGATCACTTCGTCCACAGGGGACGCCGAACGGCGAACTGTCGTGCTGGAAGGCGGTGTGCGGCTGCACGAAGAGGTCGTCACCGCGGACCCGCGGTTGCGCCGCTTCCAGTACCGGATCACCGGTGGCGACCTGGAGGTGGCGCACCACCTCGGCACGGTCGACGTCATCGACGTGGGCGGCGGGCGGTCGCTCGTCGTCTACAGCACCGACGTCGAACCCGCCGAGCTGGCCGAGCAGTTCGGCCCGGCCATCGAGGACGCCGTCGGGAACCTGGCGTCCGTCATCGGCTGAGACCCGGAGGGCTCCGCTGCCACCGCGCGGCGGAGCCCTCCGCGCCGTCCGCCCGGAGGGATATAGTTCGTCTACGTCCTTGTTCCGGGAGGGAGACCGCAGTGGCTGCCGCGGAAGGTGCCGCCGACGTGCTGACGGCCGCCATCAGCGGGCTCGGCCCCCTCGCCCGCCGGCTGAACCAGGTCCACACCAGGCTGTGGCACGAGCAGGTGGACCACGACCTCACCGGCCCGCAGTTCACCGTGCTCAGCCTGCTCAACGCCCACGGCGATCTGGACCAGGGCACGCTCGGCGCGCTCGCCCACCTGGACAAGTCGACCGCCGCTCCCCTGCTCGACCGGCTCCGCAAGCGGGGACTGGTCGAGCTCACCAAGGACAATGCCGACAAGCGGCGCAAGTTCGCGCGCCTCACCTCCGACGGCCGGGCCCTCGCGCAGCGGCTCGCGCCCGCGGTCCTCTCCGTGAACGAGCAGATGCTGTCGGTGTTCTCCCCCGAGGAGCGGCAGCAGTTCCTCTCCCTCCTCCACCGGCTGCTCGAGGACCCTGCCAAGCGGTCCTGACACCACGGCCTCCTGGCGTGGCTCCGCACGATCTCCCGCACCTGACGCACCCACCTGCCACCTCGGCTCCGTGACGAGGGCATCCCTTGACACGCGAGATAGGACGTGTACATCCTATTAAAAGGACGTGTACGTCATAGTTGGGAAGTGGCAGATGAAGCTCGTCGTGGGGATCACCGGCGCGACCGGCACCCCGGTCGCGGTGCGGGCCCTCGAAGCGCTCGCCGAACTCGGCGTCGAGACGCACCTGGTGATCAGCCGGTGGGGCCGCGCGACCCTCCACCAGGAGCTGGGCCTGTCGACCGCGCAGGTCGCCGAGCTGGCGACCCGCACCTACCGCGCCGAGGACCAGGGCGCGGCGATCTCGAGCGGCTCGTTCCGGACCGACGGGATGCTGGTCGTGCCGTGCAGCATGAAGACCCTCGCCGGCATCCGGACGGGCTTCGGCGAGTCGCTGATCAGCCGCGCCGCGGACGTCACGCTCAAGGAGCGCCGCAAGCTGGTGCTGGTGACCCGGGAGACCCCGCTCTCCTCGATCCACCTGGAGAACATGCTCTCGCTCAGCCGGAACGGATCGGTGATCTTCCCGCTGTCCCCGGCGTTCTACAACGAGCCCGAGACGATCGCCGACATCGTGGACCACCTCGTCGCGCGGATCCTCGACCAGTTCTCCCTGGACCTGCCCACCTCGAAGCGCTGGACCGGCATGCGGCGATCCACCGCGAACATCCGATGACCGCCCCGACGGGGAGGAAGGAGCCGATGATGCAGCGTGGGAGCGCGCTGAACTTCCGCGATTTCGTCGACGATCTGCTGGCGAGGGGCGATGCGATCGCGATCGACGCCGAAGTGGACGCGCGGTTGGAAGCCGCCGCCATCACTCGTCGCGTCTACGAGACCGGCGCCCCCGCACCGGTTTTCAACCGGGTTGCCGGTGCTGCGCCGGGGTACCGGCTGATGGGCGCACCCGCAGGGCTGTCCGGCCGACCGGGCACCGCCTTCGGTCGCGTCGCGGCGCACCTCGGCCTGCCCGCAGACTGCGGACCGAGGCAGATCGTCGACCGGCTCATCTCGGGTATGCGAGCCGAACCGCTGCCACCCGCGGTCGTCGCCTCCGGCCCGGTCAAGGACAACGTCCTCCTCGGCGACCAGGTGGATCTGGAGCGGTTCGGGGCACCGCTGCTCCACGCCCAGGACGGCGGACGCTACCTGGGCACCTACGGGATGCACGTCGTGCAGTCCCCGGACGGGACGTGGACGAGCTGGTCGATCAGCCGCCTGATGCTCCGCGACGGCCGATCGCTGGTCGGGCCTGCGATGTCCGCGCAGCACCTCGGGATGATCCACCGCCAGTGGGCCGACCTCGGCGAGCCGACCCCGTGGGCGTTCGTCCTCGGCGCACCTCCGGCGGCGATCGCCGCCGCCTGCATGCCTCTGCCGGATCGCGTGGACGAGGACGGCTAC